>CAZMNZ010000221.1:0-1046 GCA_964567765.1 uncultured Muribaculaceae bacterium | reverse complement strand
AATTTGAAAAATCAAGTTGTTCGATTTATAGTTGTTGTTTTAACAAGCACTTTGATTTTCACATTATTCGGGTGTAGTTCACATAATAAAAATGACAACAGATGTGAATCGGTTGCAGATTGCATAATCAATGGCAGAGGGTTCTATTTCATTAGTGACGAAGCAAAAAATGAGTGGAAAGAACCGCTTGCCAAGCTATTATCTAATGTACTCGTCCCCTACGGAGAAAATGGGGATATATTAGGATATGAGGCAACTGTTGATCCTAATGCGCCCGCAATACCGCAAAGCTATCAATGCGGCTTGTTAGATGTAACAGGTGATGGCGTTCCCGAGTTGTTGGTGCATCCGTTAGGTTATTTCGGTTCTTCAGGCACAGCAACATATTTTGCTTATAACATATATAGTGGGCAAAATATTGGTGAGATCAACGGAGGAAACGGTCAGTCTTGGTGTTTTTACTATGATACAGAAACTGACGAGATATCTTTAGTTGGACAGTATTGGCTTCGTGGCGGTTGGGAATGGAGAGATAGATATATCACAAAGGTTTCTTATGATGAATCTATTATGGAGTGCATTGAAACACGATGGTTTCACACGGCACACGAAATAGCAGGCGAACAAACAGATATCGTTGATGTCAATCCCGAAGATGGGCTTTATACGGCGACATGGGTTGAAACATATCCAAACACCACTTACTATGTATATAACAATGAGGTTTATTTGGACGATTATTACGCTGAGTATAATTGTTTTGTCACGAAATATATTAGAATCCCCGAAACGGAACTTATCCTTTTTAGTTGGGATGAGGTGTCAAACGACGAAGATGATTATATAACGAAAGGCAAGAAAATGGCGGAGGCGTTAATAACATCGAGGCAACAATTTGTTGACTATAAATACTGATAGCTATATGCTCGAAGCATATAACGCGGCGGGCAGATTTGTTTCTGCTCGCCTTTTGAATTATAGAATCAAATAAAGAAAAGAGATGAAAAAATCTACACGGTCATCTTCCGCTACCCCTTGGACGAGCC
>CAZMNZ010000220.1:0-1213 GCA_964567765.1 uncultured Muribaculaceae bacterium | reverse complement strand
AAAGTGCGTGCTCCCCTTTGGCAGCACGCAATGTTCATAAACACGGGAGGACAGGTATTCTTCCTCGCTATTTCAGGAACAGGAAGTACAAAGACAGCCTTCTGTCTCGAACTGGTGGCACTCTTTGTCTATATGGTATACTGCTATGTGGTCATCAACGCATTGAAGGCTGACGTGGCGATATGCTGGACTGCCGAACATGTATATGCCGGAGTCCTGCTGCTCTGCAGTTGGCGGTACATGAAAAGCGGCAGTTGGAAAAACCGCTGCATCTGATCTATTTTATATATTTCTGCATCTTGGAAGTCACCTTCTGGATGTAGTCCTGAGTCTCTGCGTGAGGAAGATTCCTCTTGAGATGACTGAACAGCTGGTCATAAGTCATCGAATTTATCGTAGGAATGGCCTTGGATATATTGGTCGTTCCATTGATCGATCTGCTGACATTTCCGGGACCCGTGTTGTATGCGGCAATGGCACATAGCATCCGGCACCTGACGTCAGCCACTTTGGCAAAAGTTGTGGACATCAGAAGTTTAAGATATCCCGTTCCAAGTTGTATGTTGTTGTTCGGATCAAACAGGAAGTCAGGTGACGGAATCATGTCTTCCTTGTACACATACCTATAGGCATCGCGTCCGCCAGACTTAGGTACCAGCTGCATCAGGCCATACGCAGGCACCCAGGACTGAGCGACCGGATTGAAGGCAGATTCCTGCTCCATGATGGCGTATATCAACGGTTCATCCACTGAATACTTTGCCGAATGGCTGCTTACCAACTGCTTGAACTTTTCCGCACGTTTAGGAATATGGTCTTC
This sequence comes from uncultured Muribaculaceae bacterium, assembly GCA_964567765.1. GTDB lineage: Bacteria > Bacteroidota > Bacteroidia > Bacteroidales > UBA932 > Cryptobacteroides. The sequence goes on along the minus strand of CAZMNZ010000220.1, from coordinate 393 downwards.
GACAAGTTCCATCGTTATGGCAACAATATTCTTCACCCCCTCTGCAGTATTGACCTGCTGGACTGACGGAGTCTGCGAAGCGACCACAGCAGCTGGGACCTGTTCCATAGCCTTCATCTGCTCCTGTCTCAACTTTTCCTCCTCTAAGGCCTTCTGCCTTGCCAGTTCCTCTTCTTTTCTCCTTTCCTCTGCCTTTGTCGCCATAGAAGTCCCTGTCGGCCTTGCGGCCTGGTGCGGAGACTTGTCTCTTGACAGATCCAGGCTCTTTCCTCTGGATGGAGCCGGGGTTCCGGAAGACGCGGTTCCAAAAGGTTTTGGAGCGGTGTAAGGCCTGACTGCCACTGTTGAAGATACACCATACCTGCTCAAATCCAGCTGTCCGTCCAGAAGCGG
>CAZMNZ010000219.1:0-1252 GCA_964567765.1 uncultured Muribaculaceae bacterium | reverse complement strand
TTATGGTTACAAGGAAAGTTGCGGAGTTTGTTCAGGCCTGGAGGGGCAAGGGTGATGAGAAGCAGGATACGCAGAGGTTCTGGATGGAGTTGCTTCATATGGTGCTGGGTGTGGAGAATCCGGCACGTCATCTTTTGTTTGAGAAGAGGGTGAAGCTGGAGGATTCGACCCGGTTTATTGATGTGTATATTCCGGAGACTAAGGTACTTATTGAACAGAAGGGCCGATTGATTGACCTGTCCAAGCCGGAGCTGCAGTCGGGCGGTGCGAGCCTTACGCCATATAACCAGGCTCGAAGGTATGATAATAATCTGCCCTTGTCAGAGAAAGCCCGCTGGATCATCTGTTGCAACTTCCAGAGATTCGAGATTCACGACATGACCAATCCTTTGGCAGAGCCGGAGGTGGTTCTGCTGGAGGATCTTGAGAAGGAGTATTATCGTTTGCAGTTCCTTGTGGATTCGGATAATGAGCATATCCGCAAGGAGATGGAGGTGTCGCTGAGGGCAGGTGAGATTATCGGGGATATTTATGATGCTTTGTTGAAGGAGTATCGCAATCCGGAGGATCCGCAGACGCTGAAGAGTCTGAATGTGCTTTGCGTGAGGCTGGTGTTCTGCTTGTATGCGGAGGATTCGGGGCTGTTCGGGGATAAGAGTCATTCGGCTTTCCATGATTATCTGTCGAGGTTCAAGCCGGGACATGGGGATATGCGCAGGGCGCTGATTGATCTTTTCGATATCCTGAATACTCCTATCGCTGATCGTGATCCATATCTGGATGATGCGTTGCTTGCTTTTCCGTATGTGAATGGAGGTCTGTTTGCCGACAGGGGTATCGAGATTCCGAGGCTGAATGATGATATTGCAACATTGCTTCTCAAGCACGCAAGTAGTGATTTCGATTGGAGTCTGATCAGTCCGACTATTTTTGGTGCTGTGTTTGAGAGTACGCTGAATCCGCAGACCAGGCGAAGCGGAGGAATGCATTATACGAGCATCGAGAATATCCATAAGGTGATTGATCCGCTGTTTCTTGATGAGTTGAAGGCGGAGCTGGAGGATGTGAGGGCGGTTGCTCAGCCGAAGGAGAAGATGCGTAGGGCGAGGGCTTTCCAGGATAAGTTGGCTGGGCTTAAGTTTCTTGATCCGGCGTGCGGCTCGGGTAATTTCCTGACTGAGACATTCCTTTCGTTGAGAAGACTAGAGAATGAGGCTATCAGGATTTTGTCGCAGGGTAATATGATTATCGG
>CAZMNZ010000218.1:0-1280 GCA_964567765.1 uncultured Muribaculaceae bacterium | reverse complement strand
GGAGATTCTGACGGATTATGCAGAATGCGGTTCTTGACTATAGACTCACCGCAACATAGCTTTGCGAAACAAATGCAAGGGGAACCAAGTAAGGAACTCCAGAGCCACACACATTATTTTGACAGAAATTTTGCAATCTGTCAAATTTTTGCTATTTTTGACAGAAGAAATAAAATCTGTCAAATCATGGTACCATACGATAGGAACCGACCATACAATGAGCTACCTGCCCTGCCACCGGACACCAGCATATACGAGGATGCTGATATCGTAAAGCAGCTGACCCTTGCCAGCAGGAAACTCGCAGAACTGAAAGGGCTAGCCTCAATGCTTCCAAACCAGTCCATCTTCGTTAATACGATTGCACTTCGTGAGGCGAAAGCCAGTAGTGCCATAGAGAATATCTTCACAACCGATGATGAACTCTACAAGGCCCTTTCCTATCAAGACGATGACTACGTACAAGGACCAGCCAAGGAAATTTTACACTATCGTGAAGCATTATGGGAAGGCTACTGCAAGATCAAGGCGGAAGGCACTCTGACCGTAGACACAATAATCGGCATCTACAGAAAAGTAAAGCAGACACATGACGGTATCAGACCATATCAGGCGGAGATAGTAATAAAGAAGAGAGGATGGGGCTCCCTCATCGGCGAGACGGTATATACGCCACCTAGAGGAAAGGGTATCGTAGAAAGAATGCTCACCGAGCTGGTAGAATTTCTGAATGATGACAGGAAGCACCCTGTCGACCCTCTGCTGAAGATGATAATGGCGCACTATCAGCTAGAGGCGATCCATCCTTTCCGCGACGGAAACGGAAGGACAGGAAGAATACTCTGTATCCTTTACCTTATTCAGAAGGGACTGCTGGATATGCCTATACTCTACCTCAGTGCCTTTATACTTCAGAATAAGGATAGGTACTATTTCGACTTAGGCAATGTCACCGGGACCCAGAACTGGAAAGGTTGGATACAGTTTATGCTTGAAGCTGTCATCCAGACCTCCGAATATACGACACACAAGATCGCCAAAATACGTTCACTGATAGCAAAGACTGAGGAGATTATCCGTGTACAAAAGCCTCAGCTTGCAAAGCTCGAACTTCCCAAGTTATTTGAACAGCCGTACATACGCCCCAAGAATCTAGTAACAGATAAGATAAAGAGTCTTAACACGGCGAAGAAGTATCTTACTGAACTTGAATCTCTCGGTCTTCTTACAAAGGAGAAGATAGGAAAGGAATTCGTATGGTTCAACACGGAACTCATGGA
>CAZMNZ010000217.1:0-1321 GCA_964567765.1 uncultured Muribaculaceae bacterium | reverse complement strand
CCCCAGCCGATCTGGTCGAAGGCTGCACTGGTCGCACCATAACGGCTGTCTCCGGAGCCTCCGTCGCCGGTAAGGACGCCATCCGTATATCTGAGTTGCTCCGCAAAGAGCTTCACATAGTGGACATTGTCATCCGAGAGTTTCTTCACATGCTTGTAGTGGGCATACAGAAGATCCCAGCACGGACGTACCGTTCCTCGTCCAGCTTCTGAAACAATCACATGTTCCGCACCATGATTCTGATCCTTGCAGCCGCAATCAGGAGGGCAGTAGGAATATGGTGTGAAAGGCATGCTTGTACAGAGATAAGTTCCCCCTGGACTTGCATTGTATTTTGCGGTGTATTCGCTCATTGCCAAAACCTTATTCTCCTTCATGCCGAAAAAGTCCAGACCTATGTTCCATGCCATCTGGCATAACTCTGAGCACATGGAAACCACGAGGGTTCCGTGTCCCTGGTCTCGACCCGACTCCATATGCTGGGCAATCATTCCGTAGCCGTCCGGATCAGGAATCGGATCATACGGAATCATATTGTCTATGCAGCCGCTGCCCTTTCCTTCCCTGAAATTCATATACACCTTGTTGATGACATCCACATCCTCGAGGTAGATTCCGATGGCAAGCATGGAGGCAAGGTTAGCAAGTTCCCAGTTCGACCAATAGTGCAGACTGCACACACCGCTTCCGCCATGACTTTCGATGAAGGACACGTTTCTGTCAAGCCATACGCTTCTGATCCATGACTTGAAATCGTTCTGATCGGCAGCCTGCCAACCAGGATAGTCACGCAGAAGTTCCGCCGCGTTTCCCAATGTATAGCCTTGAAAACCGAGACAGAGGTACTGGTTGTTATCATTTGCCGTCACTGTCTTGCAGACATCCGCCCACTCGTTCAAAATCCTTACGGCAGTTTCCGCATATTGGGCATCACCAGTCAGATGCCATCGGAGAGCCAACTGATATGCTGCTGCCGCATCCTTGGATATGGTGATATAGTTCTCGCCACCGACACCTGTTCCGGTTGCATCACCCCTGACGATGGTCTCAACCGGAGACGGCTGATGAGTTGCCTGAGCATACTGGTTGAGACAGAAATTCTGATATGCGACATATACGGGATCGGTCACCGATGCCTCTGAAATGCTTTTCTTTACTCTGGCGATGTCTTCAGCAGACACCAATGCACAAGGGTGGCTGAACACATAACTTTCCGGATATGAGAATTCCTCTTCCTCCGGCATGGTCAGATCCACCGTACCGTGTTTAAGATAATCCGTGCAGGACGCCGCACATATCAGTGCGGACGCCGCTGCTAGGA
>CAZMNZ010000216.1:0-1339 GCA_964567765.1 uncultured Muribaculaceae bacterium | reverse complement strand
GTGTCGACTCTGGAGTCTTATTTCCGGGGACATAAGCATCTTTTCGAGGGTCTTGCGATGGAACAGTTGGAAAGCGACTGGAAAGAATATCCCGTTCTGCATTTCGACCTGAACGCCAAGAAATTCGATACCGCCGACGACCTGTATGACCTTATCGGGCGGCAGTTGGAAAGATATGAGTTACAATATGATACGACTGCTGTCGACAAGAGCCCGGACGGTCGTTTCTATAATCTTATCATGACTATTGCCGACAAGACTGCAAACAAAGTGGTTGTCCTGATTGATGAATATGACAAGCCGCTGCTTCAGGCGATAGGGAATCCGGAGCTTCAGAATACCTATCGTAATATCCTCAAGGCATTTTATGGTGTCATCAAGAGCTGTGACGGGCAGATTCAGTTTGCTTTACTGACAGGTGTCACAAAGTTCGGGAAGGTCAGTGTGTTCAGTGATCTGAATAATCTGGATGATATTTCCATGGATCCGCATTACTTTGATTTGTGCGGCATATCAGAGGTGGAGCTTCGCGATTATTTTGATGCATCTGTTGCAGAACTCGCATCTGTTAATGGCCAGACAAAGGAACAGGCATACGAGCGTCTGAAGGCTGATTATGATGGTTATCATTTTTGTGAGGATGTACCGGGCATGTATAACCCATTCAGTGCCCTATCGACATTCAGAAAGAACAAATACGGCTACTACTGGTTCGAAACCGGCACTCCGACCTATCTCGTGGAGCTTCTCAAGAATTCCGACTTCCCTCTGGATCAGATAGACGGGTATAAGACCAGCAAGGACATCCTGAACGGAATAGACCCGGAAAGCCCGATTGCTGTCATCTATCAGAGCGGCTATCTTACCTTCAAGGATTATGACGAGGAGTTCGACCTTGTAACAGTCGGATTCCCTAACAGGGAGGTGGAGAAGGGCTTCCTGCTTTTCCTTCTTCCGTTCTACACCAGTCTTAAGAAAGAACAGCCTAACTATTTCGTCTCCAAATGCGTCCAGGCCTTGAAGAGGGGTGATGCGGAGGAATTCATGCGGAATATGCAGACTCTCTTTGCCGGCTATCCATACGATCTGATCAAAAACACTGAGAGTCATTATCAGAATGTCGTATATCTGACTCTGAAACTGATGTCCGTATATGTCGTTGACGGAGAATACCGCACAAGCAACGGCCGTATCGATCTTCTTATCAAGACGGATAAGTACATCTATGTCATGGAGTTCAAATATGACGGCTCGGCGCAGGAGGCAATAGACCAGATCGACTCCAAAAATTATTCTCTGCCGTTCGAGAGCGATGGCAGAGAAATAATCAAGGTGGGGG
>CAZMNZ010000215.1:0-1351 GCA_964567765.1 uncultured Muribaculaceae bacterium | reverse complement strand
AGAGCAATTGACGGAGCTGTTGAGGAGGGAGATAAACGTATGACATTCTCTGAATGGTCAAGACTTGGAAGACTTGGACACAGATTCATCTTCGATCGCAAGCCTTTTTACGTAAGAAACGCCGAAGATTTAGCTAACCCCGCTGCCCACGTTGAGCATGAGCTTTTCAATCATCAGACAAGTTTCCAGAGCGATGATGTAAAGCGCAGACTCTCTATCATTGCTAAACACGGAGAGTATAATGACGAATGCAAGGCAGAACTCAAGAAAGAGAATCTGGAATCCCAGAAGCGTAACTACACAGTATTGAATCCGAAAGGACAGAGCCCAACAGTAGTTACTATGCCAGACGACTTCATCCACTACTCGCAGTTCAGAGCGATGACAGTAAGAGAAATGGCACGTCTGCAATCATTTGACGACTCTTTTGTCTTTCAGGGAAAACGTCAGACTGGAGGAGATAAGAGGAAATCGGAGATCCCTCAGTACACGCTGGTAGGAAATGCAGTACCGCCACTTATGGCCAGAGCAATTGGAAATACAATATTGTCTGTAATCAAATAAGAGCTATGATACACATGCGCCCCTTCACTCCTTTTGAAAAGAAGAACATGGAGTATCTTGTAAACCATAATGTTAAGTTTACACAAGTTCAGATTACAGCTACCGGACTCAAGAAGTCTATTCTCGATGCCACGACTCCTATGAGAACCTATTTCAAGGAGAATAATGTGCACGACTACGAGCTTCAGGCAAAGGGTCCAGAAAACAAGGTCACTATCAGGACCAGTATTTTGACCGAACATGCAGAGATTCCAACCCAGACATCTCTGTATCGCCCGATGACAAAAGATGGCGACCCACGCCTTTGGGTATATGGTCTAAAAGACACCACAACTGCTGACGACATTCATGCAATTATTGCTACAAATCACGATCAGCTTTACGTTATCAATCTCACAAAGGTAGATATCATCAAATGCTGCGAGTCTGCACTAGTCAACCCAATCAAGGACTTGATTCATGATCTCGCATTGTTCGCCGACAGGATATCCGAGGAACTCCTAGCGCTCTTAATGGACTATCAGAACGTATGGATTGATACTGACCTTAAGGCCGATACTGCGATTGGAAGACAGATTGAGTCTCTTCTTGGTATTGACATGAATGCCTCAAAACTTCCAGACTACAAGGGTATCGAACTCAAGAGTTTCCGCAGCAAGAGGCCTAGCATCAAGAAAAACCTTTTCTGCAAAGTTCCAGACTGGGAGATTAGCGCATTAAAGAGTGGAGCAGAGATCGTTGAAAAGTACGGCTATATGTCAGGAGGAATCAAGTCATATAGAAACAC
>CAZMNZ010000214.1:0-1378 GCA_964567765.1 uncultured Muribaculaceae bacterium | reverse complement strand
AATGACCTCGCGTCCTTTGCGAACTAATTGTTGAATTGTAGGCATAAATGTTTGTTAATAAATAATTTATGTTTCTTCCCCCTAAATTTGGGGGCTGCAAATATACGAATTATTTTTTATTTATCAACAAAAAACCTGTTTTTCAGCACTTTGGGCTGTTGATAACTCCGGTTCCACCCTTCCGCCCGACCGACAGGCAGAGTTTGCTGGATTTCTCCGCCCGTCGGTGCTCAAAACGAGGGATGAAGACTGAAAAACGGGACCGACAGGCGGAGTTTCGGGCAAAACTCTGCCTGTCGGTGGCGGGCACTGCATTTTCAAGCTAAAATATCGCTCTCTTAAAGAAAACTTTCATACATTTGCCATTGACTTCATGGCATTTCGAGAGAGATGTGGAGAATGACCGAAGAGAAAGAACGTGTTAAAGATAAATGTATGAAAAAGACTTACCATCTATGCCTGTCAGCAGGTGACGAGGTCATGTTCAGAGACCTCGAAGACTATCACAGAGGATTCAACTGTTTTGCGGTCGCTCTTTATAAGACGGACTCCGTCGGTCTCGTCGAATCATTTATGGCTACTCACACACACCAGATGGTTCAGACACATGTCCCGAAAGAATTCATGTTCAGTTTCCGCAACCCGTACGCCAAGTATTTCAACAACAAGTACGGACGTACCGGCAAACTGGGGGAGGAAATCCATTTCACTTTAGAGATCGTCGGTTACCACCACACCATCGCCGCAGCCAGTTATATATTAAGGAACGCCCTGCACCACGGAGTCGCCCCTATCCCATACGCATACCCTCATTGCTCTGCAAATGCCATATTCAGAAAAGAGATGGGAAAGCTCCATCAGGATCCGTTGCTTCACGAAAGGTATCATTCCAGATTTATAGGAAGGCACGCAGAGTATCCCGCGAGTTACAAAATGACAGAAAGCGGAGTGTTCACCCGTGAAAGCGTCCTTGACATTCCTCAGATGGAAACATTATATGGCTCACCCCGTGCATTCAATTTTTACATGAGCAGAAAATCCTCGGAAGAGTGGGAAGCCGAGCAGCAGAAGGACAGCAACGGGGTGCCGCCGATAAGCCTTTGCACCATAGAACAAGGTGTCAACATGCACGAAACAGACAGGATGCTGGTCTTCGAAAGCGGAAAAGCTGATTACAGAAAGATCTCCGACATCGAGTTATGCACGGAGCTGGACCAACTTGTCAGGAGCAGATACGGCAGGCAATCCGTGTATCAGTTGAGTCTAAAGGAAAAACAAGGCATTGCGGAGCACCTGTACCGCATCCGACATCTCAGCGAGTCCCAGATCCGCCGCTGTCTGGTGTTGCCGAAATAACCCCGCCAGCACACGGGCTCCG
>CAZMNZ010000213.1:0-1583 GCA_964567765.1 uncultured Muribaculaceae bacterium | reverse complement strand
TCTATGACAGCATCAAGGCCGGCAACCCGATAGACGTCTGCTACTCCATCGTGGAAAACTACTATCGCGGCACCGCCAACACCCAGCTCCGCATCAAGGACATCCGTGAGCGCGAGGAACTGGTGTAGCCTTCTCATTTTTTATTTTCCTTATACTATACATTTTGTATAATACGAAATGTGTAGTATATTTGTGGAAAACAGATTGACATGGACACACTCGACAATCCTTTCATGCTGAAACCTTATGAATCTCGTGAACTTTTTTGCGAACGGGAGGCAGAAATGAATACTTTGATAGACCTCCTCATGAGCGGTTCTGATGTGACTTTGTTTTCTCCTCGCAGAATGGGAAAGACGGGGCTTATTCTCCGGACCTTTGATGAAATCAGCAGACGCTATCCGGATGTCCTGACATTTTATGTGGATATATTCAGCACGCGTTCGATAGAGGATTTCAACAGCCGGCTTGTTGAGTCTGTTGTAGCGTCACTTAATAAGGAAAGTGCAGTGAAGAAATTCTTCCGCTATATGTCTGGTCTTCGTCCCGCCTTGTCTTTCGATCCGATCACTTCCGAGCCTCAGGTCACCCTGACATATAGAGACGAGATGGACAAGAAGATGACAACAGGAATGATTTTCGATTTCTTGAAGAGTCTGGATAAGGAATTGGTCATAGCGATTGATGAGTTCCAGCAGATACGTGAATATCCGGGAATTGAGATGGAAGCTATACTGCGCAGTCATATCCAGCAGATGAATAGCATACACTTTCTCTTCTGTGGAAGCCGCAAGCATCTGATGGTTGAGATGTTCACAGATGCGAGGCGGCCGTTCTATGAAAGCACCTCGTTTCTTTCATTACGTAAGATACCATCCGACGTCTATGCCGGATTCATTAAAGAGAAATTTGCACGTCACGATAAGGTCATCATAGACGAGGCTGTGGATATGATTCTTGACTGGACATGCCGGCACACATTCTATACTCAGAAACTCTGCCATACCATATTCAATATCCGTCACGAATATCATGACAGGAACGATGTCATATTTGCAATAAACCGGATTTTTGATGAATATGAGGACCGTTTCTTTGAACTTCGCAATCTGATCACCTCCGCCCAATGGAATTTTCTGAAGGCGGTTGCCAAAGAAGGAGGAACGGATCACCCGATGGCCAAGGACTTTCTGAAGAAATATGATATAGGCACTCCAGCCAATGCAAAGCGGTGCCTGACCTCCCTTCTGGAGAAGGAACTCCTCCTATCCACACCCCACAAGGACGGAACAACATATTCCGTCTATAACATCTTCCTCTCCCGCTGGTTCGAATCACAGTGAGGCAAGGGAAGACAGTCTATCGGATTGATATGATTTTAGTGGCGAGAGTCTGAGCGATTCCGTCGATGGAGAGACCGTCGGTGTCTATGATGAAGAGGGCGGTGCGTTCATAGGTGGATGAACGTTGAGCCATGAGTTCTGAAATGCGGTCCCGGAGGCTTGTACCGGAAAGAAGAGGGCGTCCTGACGCTTCGCTTTCGAGATGGGATACAAGGGTTTCCAGAGATGCCTTCAGATATA
>CAZMNZ010000212.1:0-1641 GCA_964567765.1 uncultured Muribaculaceae bacterium | reverse complement strand
GCGAGTGCTTTAATGTCTGCCATAATTGTAATATTTTAAATTGTTTCTGTTTCTGTTAAAATTATTCTGCTGAAGCCTCAGCCTTGTCGTCGTCCTTGTGCTCAAGAGCTGACATGACGTTGCGGATTGGTGAGAGGAGGAGTGATACAACGTCTGCGATCATTTCCTCACGTGACTTGATAGCGAAGAGGTTATCAAGCTTGTCAGCGCCGATGAATGCCGGCCAATCCTGAACGAATGCGCCCTTAAGTACAGGCTTCTCATTGCCCTTCTCGTGGAACTTCTTGATCACCTTTGCTGGAGCGTTAGGAGCCACTGTGTACATGATTGCAGTAGGGCCTGCGAGTACCTCTGTGAGCTTCTTCATCTCCTCGTTGTCAGATGCTTCAAGAACCTTTGTGAAGAGAGTATTCTTTGAAACTACGAGCTTTACACCTGCCTCGAAGCAAGCCTTGCGGAGCTCGTGAGTCTTTCCTGCGTTGAGTCCTGCGATGTCAGCGATGTAGAAATTAGGAGTCTCCTCCAGCTGTGCTGAAATCGCGTTGATAATTTCGAGTTTTTCTTCCTTTCTCATAACGTTCTAGCACTGATTATTCTACTGATTTAACATCTACACGGATACCAGGGCTCATTGTAGAGCAGATAGAAACTGCCTTCATGTATGTTCCCTTAAGAGCCTGTGGCTTCAACTTGATAATAGCAGAAAGGAGCTCCTTTGCATTATCATTAATCTGCTCTGCTGAGAAAGATACCTTTCCGATAGCAGCGTGAACGATACCGGTCTTGTCAACCTTGAAGTCGATCTTACCAGCCTTCACTTCCTTGACAGCCTTGCCTACTTCCATTGTTACGGTTCCGGTCTTAGGGTTTGGCATGAGACCTCTTGGACCGAGGATTCTACCGATGATACCGACCTTAGCCATTACCGATGGTGTACAGATGATGACATCAACGTCAGTCCATCCACCCTTGATCTTCTCGATGTACTCGTCAAGACCTACATAGTCAGCACCAGCCTCCTTTGCCTCGTTCTCCTTGTCAGGAGTACAGAGTACGAGAACTCGTGTAGTCTTACCTGTTCCGTGTGGAAGAGTAACGACGCCACGAACCATCTGGTTAGCCTTGCGTGGGTCAACGCCGAGGTTCACGTGAAGCTCAACTGAAGCATCAAATTTAGTATAGGTGACCTCCTTCACGAGTCCACATGCCTCAGCAAGCTTATATTCCTTGGCCGCATCGTACTTGGCGATGACAGCCTTCTGATTCTTAGTAAGTTTACTCATTTTGCGTGTGAATTTTAGAGTTCAGGAAATTCTCCTTCTACTTTGATACCCATGCTTCTTGCAGTACCAGCTACCATTGTCATAGCTGACTTGAGAGTGAAGCAGTTCATGTCAGGCATCTTTGTCTCAGCGATAGCCTTAACCTGCTCCCAAGTAATTGTACCGATCTTCTTTCTGTTTGGCTCTGCAGAACCGGTTGAAATCTTTGCAGCTTCCTTGAGCTGAACAGCTACAGGCGGCTGCTTAACCTCGAATGAGAAAGACTTGTCGCTGTAAACTGTGATGACAACTGGCAATACCTTACCTGCGCTTTCCTGCGTACGGGCATTGAACTGCTTGCAGAAATCCATGATGTTCA
>CAZMNZ010000211.1:0-1650 GCA_964567765.1 uncultured Muribaculaceae bacterium | reverse complement strand
TATTATCAAAGACGGAAAGGTCTTTGCAACGCAACGCGGATATGGTCAGTGGCAGGGCTGGTGGGAGTTTCCCGGTGGGAAGATCGAGCCCGGGGAGTGCCCGCAGGAGGCTCTTGTGCGTGAGATCCGTGAGGAACTTGATGCGGAGATCGAAGTCGGCGAGTTGCTGGAGACTGTTGAGTGGGATTATCCGAATTTCCATCTGACAATGCATTGCTTTATTTGCTCATTGGTATCAGAATCCATGCATCTTAATGAACACGAGGCGGCAGCATGGCTTACTCGCGAGACTCTCCGCTCTGTCAAGTGGCTGCCTGCGGATGAGGGATTGATACCTTTAATTGAGAACCTCTTGTAGTTTGATTTCTTATGCCGGATAAACTTACCCCATCCCAGCGCCACAAATGCATGTCCCGCATCCGTGGCAAGAACACCAGACCGGAAATGCTGGTCAGGAAGGGACTGCATGCGCGTGGATTCAGGTTCCGGCTGCAGGACAGGAGGCTTCCGGGGAGACCGGATATTGTGTTGCCGAAGTATGGGGTGGCCATTATGGTGAACGGATGCTTCTGGCATGGGCATAAGGGGTGCCGGTATGCGATCAGGCCGAAGTCGAATGTTGAGTTCTGGGAGGCGAAGATTGCGAGGAACCGGCATCGGGATGAGGTGACGACAGCGCATCTAGAGGCATTGGGCTGGACTGTGATTACGGTGTGGGAATGCGAGTTGCGCGGAAAGCTTGAGAGTGACACTATACTTGATGAGTTGGCAGATGAAATTCGTTTTATTGGAGAAAGTAAGATACGGCAAGAAGCGGTGAGGCAACAGAATATATCTGCAGCAAGGATTCTGAGAGAGGAGATACTTCGCCGTCAGGCACAGTTGGAGGCCGAGATTGACCTGTTATATCCTGTTCCTAAAAGGATTAAGAGGGCTTCTGAAGTAGAATAACAGACTTTTAGTCAGAAACCTACTTCATTAATTCCATAATATCCTCAGGAGTAATGGTAAGGCTCGATTCTGATTTGTGGGTAATATTCTTTGCGAATATTACAGGCACAACTTCCTTGCCCTTAGCAAATGGCAACATAGAAGCTTTCCATCGGAGTTCATTTTCGAGTGCGACAGTGTCTTCGCCGGAAGTCCATTTGCATTCGCCGATAAGAATCTTCTTCTTGTCAAGGGATTCGGCAACTACATCCAATTCGATCTGGTGAGGCTTTTTCTCTTTGTCCAGAACGGTTCCCCACCATCTTTTAGCAACTCCGTATAATGTGCCGTCAATCATATTGCCTGTTACAGCATCACGACATATAACTTCCCACCATTTGCTTGTATGCTCATTAAAGTGCTGCTGTAGTTCCATTTCAATCGGTGCCTTTCTACCAAACTCTATGAATGAACGCATCGGAACGGCAAATCTGTAGTGGAAGTCAACAAAAGGATCTGCAATTTTATATAGTGTCTTTTTGCTTTTTTCTTCATCGGCATCAAATGGGATATCCTTGCCAAGGAATCCGAGGTCGATGAGTTTTTTTATCGGGCGGGACAGATTGGTTGCAGGCTCATTGCTCCTTGACGCGATTTCTGACATTCTGTTGGCTCCGACTCCTACGAATGACATAATTGTAGCCGTCTTGACAATATCCT
>CAZMNZ010000210.1:0-1679 GCA_964567765.1 uncultured Muribaculaceae bacterium | reverse complement strand
CCTCACTTCAATCTTCATCACAAGAATCATCTTCGATGACAGAGTATCAAAGGGCAAGAGCATATCATTCGACAACAAGCTCACAAGGAACTTCCTCCAGAACACACATGTCGATTTCCTTGGCAAGAAGAAGATCGCATACATCGTCTCAGGAGTGCTCATCCTCATCTCTCTCGTATCAATCTTCACAAAGGGCTTCACATACGGTGTTGACTTCACCGGTGGACGTACTTATGTCGTAAGATTCGACCAGCCTATAAGCGCTGAGGAGGTTCGTGCTGCTGCAATCGCAGAGTTCGACGGAGCAGTCGAGGTCAAGCAGTTCGGTGGTGAGAGCCAGATGAAGATCACAACCCAGTACCTCGTTGAGGATGAGTCAACAGATGCTGATGCAGAGGTTGAGAACAAGCTCTACAACGCACTGAACGGATTCTTCGCAGATGACCTCACATTCGCTGAGTTCACTTCTACTCTCGAGAATCCTAACGGTATCATCAGCTCCGACAAGGTGGGTCCTACCATCGCAAACGACATCACAAGAGACGCAATCATTGCTGTGATCATCGCTCTGCTCGTGATCTTCGCATACATCGCAGTACGTTTCCGCGGATGGACATGGGGACTCGGTGGTGTGACAGGTCTTGCGCACACTGCACTCATCGTGATCGGCTTCTTCTCACTCTTCTCAGGAATCCTTCCATTCAGCCTTGATATCGACCAGACATTCATCGCTGCAATCCTGACTATCATCGGTTACGCAATCAACGATACAGTGGTTATCTTCGACCGTATCCGTGAGTACAAGGAGCTTCATCCTAAGGCAGACTTCAAGCTCAACGTGAATGAGGCCCTCAACAGCACGCTCTCACGTACTATGAACACCTCACTCACAACCCTCATCACAATGGTTGCAATCGCAATCTTCGGTGGCGAGGTGATCAGAGGTCTTGCGGTTGCCCTCATCCTCGGTATCGTTGTAGGTACCTATGCTTCAATCTTCATCGCCACACCGATCATGTTCGACGTGACAAAGAAGGCTGACGCAAAGAAGGAGCAGAAGTAATTCTGACACATACATATACAGATAGAGCGACCTTCGGGCCGCTCTATTTTATTATCGAGGGACACCGACAGGCAGAGTTTTAACTGATTTAGCGCCTGACGGTACTGACAATGCTTCAATTTACCTGATTTCTGACACCGACAGGCAGAGTTTTTGCCGATTTGGTGCCTGATGGTTGATGTATCGCCTCAAAATCGAAAAAAATCACTAATATTGCATACAAGTCTGGACGCCGTAGATCGGAAGGAAGAGTTCTACAACGCGATATAGGTATAGTCGTACCTGTATCGCGTTTTGCTTTTATGGAACCAGATGAAAGTGTAACCATATAAATATTAACGCATTATGGATCTAATCGAACTAGAGGTAAAGATTGATGAACGGATTTATTCCGTCAGAGGCAGGCAGGTTATGATTGACAGGGACCTGGCTTTGCTGTATGGAGTGGAGACCAAACAACTGAACAGGGCTGTCAAGAGAAATATTGAAAGATTCCCGGATGATTTTATGTTTCAGCTGACTGCCGTCGAGTGTTCAAGGTGCCAAATTGGCACCTTGAACATAACGGTATAGGACTTCGTGTTGTGCCTTAGCACAATTTGGAGTCCTGTTGTAC
>CAZMNZ010000209.1:0-1740 GCA_964567765.1 uncultured Muribaculaceae bacterium | reverse complement strand
AATATCGCATAAAAAAATCGCAATTGCAAAATTTCTATACAAATTTGAAGAACCTCCGCCATCTGATATTATGCGGGAACCTTTTGTTCCCATCAATTGAGAGCCAGATCAATGCGGGCTTTCCGACTATATGATCTTCAGGTACGAATCCCCAATAACGCGAGTCGAGAGAATTGTGCCTGTTGTCTCCCATCATGAAATAATAATCCTGCTTGAAAGTGTAGCTCTGAGCCTCTTCCCCGTTGATGTATATGATACCGTCGCGAACCTCAAGTGAATTACCTTCATACGCTGTGATGATTCTCTCATAAAGCGGAAGGTTATCCGTAGTCAGTTCCACTGTCGCTCCCTTCTCAGGGATCCAAAGCGGTCCATAATTATCACGTGTCCATCTGTACTGCGACGAGAACGGGAAGATGGTCAGCTCCGAATCCGGATAATCAGCCGGCCATACGTCTATGTTCTGCGTCACTGACTCTACATTTGCATATCCCTTGACCTTTTCCAGCATTTCTGCCGTAAGAGCCATTTCAGGGTATCCGGGCAGTTCAGGATGATACCAGAGTTCCCTTGTGTTCAATCCGAGCTTGTCGAGATTGACCGGGTTTATCTTCTGTCCGTTGGTAACGACCCTGTATGAGTTCTGCACTCCGGGCCATACCTCCTGAGCCACTGAATTGACATACACCTGACCGTTCCTTATCTCAAGAGTGTCTCCCGCGACTGCCACACATCTTTTCACATAGTGGTCCTTCTTGTCAGCCGGTCTGGCCTTCACTGGACCGAAATGCTTCAGAGTGAATTCACGGCCGTATGTCCTTACATACATGTAGTAGTCACTTGCAGGCTCCCTCACAAGAACTGTGTCACCATGCGGAAATCCGAAGACGACATAATCCCCTGTCTCGACTTGTCCGAATCCCTTGAGCCTCTTATAGTCATTCTGAACAAGTGTCGAATATGACTCCTTGCCAGCTATGACATTATGAGTGAAAGGGATGGTCAATGGTGTCTGCGGGAGCTTTGGACCATATGCGAGTTTGCTCACGAACAGGTGGTCACCTGTGTAGAGCGAACTCTCCATCGAGGATGAAGGAATCTTGAAGGCCTGGAAGAAAAAGGTGTTGATGAAAGTCACTACAACGACTGCGAAGATTATTGCATCAAGCCAGTCCAGCAGGGCGTTTCTCTTTTCTCCTTCCTTATATTCCTTCTTCCAGAAGAGCCACTTCACTTTCTTCGTGATGTGTCCGTCGAAGATAGGGATAAGTCCGAAAAGCCACCAGTAGTTTCCGAGCCATATAACCCACAACACATAGAGGACAGACCAGAATCCGAACCTCACCCACTTGTTGTGGTATAGTTCCTTCAAGCTCATCAGCTCAAACTATTTTACAGAATTGATGACAGCCTCAAATGCCTGAGGATTGTTCATAGCAAGGTCAGCAAGCACCTTACGGTTGAGACCGATGTTCTGCTTTGCGATGCGACCCATAAGCTGAGAATAAGTCATACCGTACTGACGTGCGGCAGCATTGATTCTCTGGATCCAAAGTGCGCGGAATGTGCGCTTCTTGTTCTTACGGTCACGGTAAGCATAGGTAAGACCCTTCTCATAGGTGTTCTTTGCTACCGTCCATACGTTCCTTCTAGCGAGGAAATTACCGCGGGTTTTCTTAAGAATTTTCTTGCGGCGTGCCCTTGAGGCAACTGAATTTACCGATCTTGGCATAAATTTAA
>CAZMNZ010000208.1:0-1748 GCA_964567765.1 uncultured Muribaculaceae bacterium | reverse complement strand
GTCAAGAAATAGTCCAGACTACAACGGCTTAACATTACGGATGAAGCCGGCCTGTATAAAAGCAGGAGTAGCAAGAAAATCCCGTGGCCAGCAATGGCCGTACGGGTTCGATTCCCGTCCGAGGCACATCAATCCCTCTCAGAAATCCTGAGGGGGATTTTTGTTGTGCTGCAAACACTGGACTAGGGATTCAGTATGGGGCGGTCTATGGCTGTGCGGTGGGTAGAGGCCCATGTGAGTCTCAGGGTGAGGGGGCCCGACGGGAGTTTGCCGGACAGAGAGTCAAAGAGGATGCAGTCCACGTATGCGTCATGCCTTGTGTTCGGGAAGACCGGGCAGGACCGGGTCTGCAGAAGTCTATAACTCTTTCCATCCTGACTGTACGAAAGGACCAGCATGCCAGGGGTTTCAATATCATCCTTGCTGCACATCAGCATTCTGACCAGAAGACTTTCCAAAGTGCTGCCATCCTCCAGAAAAATCTCCTTCTGCTGAACACCAGGCTCACGGACATCCCAAGCAGATTCCGGAATCTCTCTTGCCGGAGCGCCATATTTCCCAAGAAAGGCTGCTTCTGCCACCTTCCAGTACCTGTCTCCGGATTTCCAAGCCATATAATCTTCATAGACCTTTGCCGACCAGAGCGGCTGGCCTAGATGATAGTCTGACGCAGGATCATCGAATATTCCATACATCATAAAGGATATGATCCTGTCCACCCCACCTTCTGTAGCCACTGCCATCTGCGAAAGGAATCTGCTGAACGAGGCAGGAACAAGTGCCGATGTCCTGTCGTTGGTCGCAGCCTCCCATGCAAAAGATTCGCAGTTAGCCCACATCTGAATGTCGGTCTTGTCGTGAATGGCGCGGAGTTTCTTCCAGTTCTCACGAAGACGTGGCAACGGGTATTTCTCTCTCACACAACCTATTTCATCCTGATATGCAATGATATCCACTTTCAGACGCATTATCTGCTGCTCATAGCGCGGATCATCGAAATCGGAATTGAAGATGCCATACGGAGAAATGAGGACTTTACAATCCGGAGTCAGATCACGCGCCATATCGGTCAGGGCATTGACGGCATCCACAGCATAATCCGTCAGCACCGGACCGAAGCAGTCCTCCACCGGAAGATACCAGCCATACATCGCGGGATGATTTCCATAGAGCCTTGCCAGTTCCTTCATCATCTCGATCTGCCGCTGCTTGACGGCAGGAATCCTCAGGTTGTCATCCTGGTCCTTTGCCCAACCGGTGCTCATGAAGACCTTCATTCCGTTCGCTGCGGCCGTCTCCAAGATTGCATCAACCGGGCTCTGACGCTCGGAAGGATAGGCCCACGGCATCAGTTCAGACGGATAAAACGAACGTCCCTCATTGGCAACCGCCATCAGCACGAGGTATTCCATTCCCATTTTGTGCATCTCCTTCACCTTGGCGGTCCACAAGGCGGGATCTGTATAATCCATATAAGGAGGATTGGTATATTTATTCCTGACATCCTGATATACAAGGTTCAGAAAGGTTCCCGTAACCGGCAGAACTTCAGAAACTGCTATTGAACCGGCATCCACATTTGCAGATGGAGAAGCCGGATCAGCACAAGATGTCAGCAATAAGGCTGAAAGGATAAAGACGGATATCAGTTTCATGTGGATTTGAGATTATAGCCCAGAAGACAAAAATACGCTATTAGGTATAGGCGTTTAGACCGCACTATCTAACTATTTGATTTCAAGCGGATA
>CAZMNZ010000207.1:0-1861 GCA_964567765.1 uncultured Muribaculaceae bacterium | reverse complement strand
GGTCCTTCGTGCCTATGGTATCATTCCTGTGATCATCGGGGGTGTCGCGGTAATATCATATCTGGATCAACTGGACCGTGACTCTCTCAAGAGAATTCTGACAGAGCCTAAGAACGCTCTCATGAGGCAGTATGAGAAGATGTTCGAGCTTGACGGAATCAAGCTTGTCGTCGAGCCGGAAGTTCTTGACCTGATTGTGGACACTGCGATAGAGAACAAGCTCGGAGCCCGTGGCCTCCGCTCCATCTGCGAGGCCATCATGACAGACGCCATGTACGAGGCTCCGTCTTCCAACAAGAAGACCTTCAAGCTCACCCTCAAGTACGCCCAGGAACGCCTGATCAAGTGAAACTGCTCGTTTTATAAACTACTGGTACCCAATATTTTGAATAGATTGTGCAACGCACTCCAACACTATGAAGCAATACATTGAAGATAATAAGGAAAGGTTCTTTGAGGAACTGTTTTCCATTCTTAGGATTCCGTCTGTGAGTTCGCTGGAGCAGCATAAGCCTGATATGCAGCGCTGTGCAGAGAGACTGGTGGAACTGCTGATGGAGGCTGGGGCTGACGAGGCTGCGGTATATCCGACCACCGGTCATCCTGTGGTGTTCGGTCAGAAACTGGTCGATCCTTCTCTTCCGACAGTCCTTGTCTATGGACACTATGACGTTCAGCCAGTGGATCCGATCGAACTCTGGCATTCAGACCCGTTCGAGCCGGAAATCCGTGATGGAGCGATCTATGCCCGTGGTGCAAACGATGACAAGGGACAGCTCTTCATGCACGTCAAGGCTTTCGAGTTCATGGTCCGTCAGGGCACTCTCAAGCATAATGTGAAGTTCATCCTCGAAGGAGAGGAAGAAATCGGAAGCCCGTCACTCGCTGCCTGGGCCAAGGAAAACAAGGAGCGCCTTGCAGCAGACATCATCCTGGTGTCGGACACTACAATGATCTCAGAATCAGTTCCTTCCATCAACTGCGGAATGCGTGGCCTTTCGTATGTCGAGGTCAAGGTGACAGGTCCGAACAAGGACCTTCATTCCGGCCATTACGGTGGAGCGGTGGCTAACCCGATCAATGTCCTCTGCGACATGATTTCGTCTCTGATCGACAAGGACGGTCATATCACGGTCAAGGGATTCTACGATGACGTTGTGGTTCTCTCGGACGAGGACAGGGCAAAGCTTTCACGTGCGCCGTTCGATCTCAAGGAGTATAAGGAGTTCCTCGACATAGACGAGGTCAAGGGTGAAGCTGGCTACAGCACTCTTGAGCGCACTGGAATCCGTCCATGTCTTGACGTGAACGGAATCTGGGGCGGATACACAGGAGAGGGCGCAAAGACTGTCCTTCCTTCAGTTGCTCGTGCCAAGATTTCCATGCGTCTTGTCCCGAATCAGGACAGCGCGACCATCACAAGACTCTTCACGGAGCATTTCAAGGCCATCGCACCGGACTATGTGAAGGTGGAGGTAATCCCTCATCACGGTGGCGACGGCTTCCTGATCCCGATCTCTTCTCCAGCATACAAGGCTGCCGAGAAGGCCATGACTGAGGTCTATGGAGTCGAACCTGTTCCATCGCGTGGAGGCGGATCAATTCCTATCCTTGCGGACCTCCAGCGCATCCTCGGCATCGACCCGCTTCTGATGGGCTTCGGTCTCGAGCGTGACACCATCCACTCGCCGAACGAAAGCTACCTCCTGAAGCAGCTTTTTGCCGGAATGGAATCAATCGCATTATTCTATAAGTATTATTAATATGATGTCAGTATAGACCTTCTGAAAACTGAATCCCTCCCACTCCTACGGAGCGGGCCCCTCCCGTTCACAAGGCCACGGGCGGCCATGGTTTTCAG
>CAZMNZ010000206.1:0-1903 GCA_964567765.1 uncultured Muribaculaceae bacterium | reverse complement strand
AGAGCCGAAAGAGGCGATAAAACACTTCCGTTTCTTTATTTATTGGAAAAAAATCGTAAATTTGTGCCCTATTTTGCGGTCGGTATGCCATACAACAAAGTTGAGGCATCAAAAACCTGAAACAAATATCATTAAAACAATAAATTATTATGCAAAGTAAAGGTGCAATCAGATTTGTGGCGATCCTGCTTCTGCTCGCGTCTCTCTGGCAGCTCTCCTTCACTCTCGTGACACAGATTCAGGAGAACAAGGCAGAGAAGTATGCTGAGAACAAGGCTATCGCAGCAATGGAGTCAGCAGATTTCAGCAAAGTGGCTGAGGCTGACAGAGCCTTCTATCTCGACTCTATCAGAAAGGACGAGAACAGATGGTACATTGACTCAATCTCATCAGAGAAGATCTATTTCGGATACACATTCAAGGATGTGAAGTCCAAGGCAATCAACCTCGGTCTCGACCTCAAGGGAGGTATGAACGTGATGCTTCAGGTTCAGCTCAAGGATCTCGTGAAGGCTCTCGGCGGCAACAACGCTGCTCCGGAGTTCGCACAGGCCCTCAACCTTGCACAGGAGCGCAGCGTGAACTCACGTCAGGACTACATCACCCTCTTCGCAGAGGCTTGGCAGGAGACTTCCAACGGAATGCCGCTTGCTCAGATCTTCGGAACTTACGAGCTCCGCGACAAGATCGGACCGGAGTCTACTGACGAGCAGGTAATCGAGGTGATCCGCGCCGAGGCAGAGAGTGCAGTGTCAAACTCATTCAACGTCCTCAGAAACCGTATCGACCGTTTCGGTGTGACTCAGCCAAACATCCAGAAGCTTGGAAACAGCGGACGTATCCTCGTCGAGCTCCCAGGTGTGAAGGAGCCTGAGCGTGTGAGAAAGCTCCTTCAGGGAACTGCATCACTCGAGTTCTGGGCAACTTATGACAACGCTGAGATCGAGGCGTATCTCGCAGAGGCAAACGCAACTCTCGCACAGCTTCTCGGTGATGAGGTTATAGCAGAGGAGACCAAGTCAGAAGGCGAGGACCTTCTCGCTGAGGAGCTCCAGCAGACTGAGGCTGATGCAGAGGCTATGGCTGCATACAAGAAGCAGAACCCTCTCTTCGCAGTTCTCCAGCCATCTGGCGCAAGAGGAAACGCTTGCATCGGTTATGCACACTATGCTGACACAGCGAAGATCAACAAGTACTTCGCAATGCCTCAGATCAAGGGTCTCTTCCCACCTGAGTTCAAGCCTATGTGGGCTGTGAAGGCATCTCCATACATCCCGGGCGGCAACACATTCGAACTCGTGGCCATCAAGGCTACTTCACGCGACGGTAAGGCTCCGCTCGACGGAGGCGTTGTGACTGACGCACGCGTTCAGTACGGAAACACAGGCGGTAACCCTGAGGTTTCAATGTCAATGAACGGAGAAGGCGCAAGCGTATGGGCAAGAATGACAGGTGACAACATCGGAAAGCAGATCGCAATCGTTCTCGACGGTATGGTTTACTCATACCCTATGGTAAACAGCAAGATCGAAGGCGGTAGCTCACAGATCACCGGTAACTTCACCCTTGAGGAGGCAGAGGACCTTGCAAACGTCCTCAAGTCAGGTAAGCTTCCTGCACCTGCAACCATCATCCAGGAGCAGGTTGTGGGACCGTCACTCGGTGCAGAGTCAATCAACGCAGGTCTCATCTCATTCGTGATTGCGTTCGTTCTCGTGCTCCTTTACATGCTTCTCTTCTATCAGGGCGCAGGTCTCGTGGCTGACATCGCTCTCCTGTGCAATGTGGTTCTCCTCTTCGGTACCCTCGTTTCATTCGGTGCTGTCCTCACTCTCCCGGGTATCGCCGGTCTCGTGCTGACCCTCGGTATGGCAGTGGACGCAAACGTCATCATATATGAGCG
>CAZMNZ010000205.1:0-1970 GCA_964567765.1 uncultured Muribaculaceae bacterium | reverse complement strand
ACGAACTCCGCTGGCAGCTTCACCGCCACAAATGGTTTACTCCTATGGGAAGGGCATACCGCGTGAGCGGGGATGAGAAATATGCCATAGAGTGGACCAAGCAGTACATTGACTGGATTCGTAAGAACCCTTATGTCAAGATCAGCAAGGCCGAATATGAGATAACAAACGACAGCCAGCTCAAGGATGACGCGGAAAACAGCCGTTATGCATGGCGCCCTCTTGAGGTGAGCCATCGTCTGCAGGACCAGCCTATCCAGTTCCAGCTCTTCATAGACTCCCCTGCCTTCACGACCGAATTCCTTACTGAATTCCTTGTGAACTATCATAAGCATGCCGAGCACATCATCAACAACTATTCGAAGCAGGGAAACCATCTGCTGTTCGAGGCTCAGCGCATGCTCTATGCAGGAACCTTCTTCCCTGAATTCAAGAATGCCGAGACATGGCGTCAGAGCGGAGTGGAGGTGCTGAACAGGGAGATCAATGTCCAGGTGTACGATGACGGAGGACAGTATGAACTCTGCCCGCATTATCACCTCGCCGCTATAAACATCTTCATCAAGGCTCTCGAAGTCGCTGATGTGAACGGCTTCCGAAATGCCTTCCCTCAGAGCTATATAGACACAATCGAGAAGATGATCGAGTTCTACACGAACATCAGTTTCCCAGACTACACCAATCCTTGCTTCAGTGATGCCAAACTTGTCACTAAAAAGGAGATGCTCAATAACTACAAGGACTGGAGCAAGCTCTTCCCTGACAACGGTCTCATAAGATACATGGCAACCGAAGGGGCTGAGGGTGCTCTCCCAGAGTATCTTTCGAAGGGATACCTTACATCCGGATTCTTTGTATTCAGGAATTCATGGGAATCAGATGCGATTCAGATGATCGTGAAGGCCGGTCCTCCTGCATTCTGGCACAACCAGCCGGACAACGGCACCTTCGAACTATGGTATAACGGCAGGAATCTGTTCCAGGACTCAGGTTCATATATCTATGCCGGAAATGATGAGGTCATGGAGGAGAGAAACTGGTTCCGCCGCTCATCCGTCCACAATACCCTTACTCTCGGAAACAAGAATTTCGAGACGACAGATTCAAAGACACTTCTGTGGCAGCCTGAGGGTGAGATACAGATTCTCGTCACAGAAAACCAGAGTTACAGGAATCTCAAGCACCGCAGAAGCATATTTTTCGTGAACGGAAGCTATTTCGTGATCGTCGATGAGGCAGCGGGAGATGCAAAGGGATCAGTTAACCTCCACTATCAGATGCCTCGCAGCGGAAAGACCGTGATCGAGAACACTGCCGAAGAAATGTATTTCGCCACCAACTTCACTGACGGAAGCAACTTCAGGCTTGAGTGCTTCGGTCCTGAGGGCATGACCAAGAAGAAGGAAGAGGGCTGGCAGTCACCTGCATACAAGAAGAAATACAAGAGAATGAATGTCAGCTACAACGTCAGGAAAGAGGCCGGAGAGCCGGTACGCTACATCACGGTGATCGCCCTGAAGGAAGACGGCGGCAACAACCCTAAGATGAGCGCCAAGTTCCTCAACAAGACATTCGACGAGGGCGGTCTCAAGATTCAGGTCAAGTGCGGCAAGGACAAGAGGACTCTTGAATATAATCTTTAACGGACATGAGCAAGATCAAGGCGGCATGTGCCCTTCCTCTGGCGGCTGCAGGTCTCTCGGCCTGCAGCGAGGCCGTGGAACAGGAGCAGCCTAACATAATATTCATAATGACTGATGACCACACCACGCAGGCAATGTCCTGTTATGGAGGGAATCTCATCGAGACCCCTAACATGGACAGGATTGCTGATGAGGGCATCAGATTCGACAACTGCTACGCCACAAACGCCCTTTCGGGTCCATCACGTGCCTGCATTCTCACCGGCAAGTTAGGCCACATGAACGGATTCACCGACAATGCCAGCCAGTTTGACGGCTCGCAGGTGA
>CAZMNZ010000204.1:0-1991 GCA_964567765.1 uncultured Muribaculaceae bacterium | reverse complement strand
GGATCTTGATGTAGTTCATTCTCATCTTGCCTGAAATGTGGGCAATGATGACATGACCGTTCTCGAGTTCTACTTTGAACATTGCGTTAGGCAGGGTCTCGACGATTACGCCTTCCTGCTCAATTGCTGACTGTTTTGGCATCGATAATCACTTTAAAATTTAACATTTCCCTCAATAAAGTCGAAGGTGGACAATAACTCGGCCTGGCCTTTTCTGACAACAACCGTAAGTTCGAAGTGCGCTGATTTCCTGTGATCAGAAGTGTGAACTGCCCAACCATTTTTAGCTAAATACACATTTCTGACACCGGAGTTGATCATCGGTTCGATACATATCGTCATTCCATCGGTCAGTCTTGCACCCTGTCCCCTGCGTCCGTAGTTCGGTACGCCCGGAGCCTCGTGCAGATGCTTTCCGATTCCGTGTCCTTCAAGTTCGCGGACAACAGAGAACCCGAATGACTCCGCATACGTTTGCACCGCGTGTCCTATATCTCCAGTCCTATTCCCTGCCACTGCTGCTGCGATTCCCCTGTAGAGTGATTCCTTGGTGACATCCAGAAGGGTCCGGGTCTCAGCGTCCACCTCCCCGACCGGGAAGGTGTATGCTGAATCGCCTGTATACCCTTTGTAAGTCGTACCGCAGTCCACTGACACGATGTCTCCCTCCTTAAGGGCGTAATCCGACGGAAAACCGTGAACAACGATATCGTTTACAGAGATGCAGAGCGCATAGGGAAAGCCATCATAACCGAGAAAGGTAGGCACAGCTCCGTTGTCGCGGATGAAGGTCTCAGCTACCCTATTCAACTCAAGAGTTGTCACACCAGGGGCAACTATCTTACCGACCTCAGCCAATGTCCTGGAAACGAGAATCCCGTTTTCACGCATCAGCGCTATTTCTTCCTCTGTCTTTGGCCTGACCATCTTCAAAGAACTTTTTTGAGATTACATGCCTGAGCGTCCCGTAAGACGACCAGTTTTCATCAATCCGTCATAGTGACGCATAAGAAGGTGACTTTCAATCTGCTGGAGGGTATCCAGAACAACACCCACAAGGATCAGGAGGGAAGTACCTCCGTAGAAGCTTGCGAACTGGTTGTTCACACCGAGCTTCATTGCGAAAGCCGGAAGGATAGCGATGAGCGCAAGGAAGATAGAACCTGGAAGAGTCACCCTTGACATGATTGTGTCAAGATACTCTGCAGTCTTCTTACCTGGCTTCACTCCTGGGATGAAACCACCGTTCTTTCTCATATCGTCAGCCATCATTGTAGGGTTTACAGTGACTGCTGTGTAGAAATATGTGAAGAGTACTACGAGAATTGCGAATGTAAAGTTATACCAGAAACCGGTATAGTTGCTCATTACTGCAGCGAAACCTCTTGTCGCATCGAACTGCGAGAAGATCATCGGGAAGAGCATCAGAGCCTGAGCGAAGATGATTGGCATCACGCCGGCAGCGTTGATCTTCATAGGGATGTACTGACGCACACCACCATACTGCTTGTTTCCGATCACTCTCTTGGCGTACTGTACAGGAACTCTCCTGACTGCCTGAACGAGAGCGATAGCCGCTACGAAAATGAAGAACAGAATCACAAGCTCAACGATTAAGAGGAGCGGACCGCCAACGCCGTTTCCTGTGAACTTCTCACCAGCCTCAGCAGTGAGAGCGTATGGAAGACGTGCGATGATTCCGACCATGATGATGAGTGAGATACCGTTACCGATACCACGGTCAGTGATACGCTCACCGAGCCACATCACGAACATCGTACCTCCGAGGAGGATGAGAGTTGAGACGAGATTGAACCAGAAGTTGCTCCAGCCGAGCTGATTGACAGCAGTGAAGGCTGATGCCGGAATCTGGCTGTGAAGATTTGCCATATAGGCAGGACCCTGAATGCAGATGATAGCAATGGTCAGATACCTTGTGTACTGATTCATCTTGCGGCGTCCGCTTTCGCCCTCCATCTGCATCTTGCGGA
>CAZMNZ010000203.1:0-2187 GCA_964567765.1 uncultured Muribaculaceae bacterium | reverse complement strand
GTACCATCTGAACATCAATCCCGGCCGCGTGGTTACAATCTGGCCGGGATTTTCAGGTATTAAGAAAAGCGGTAAATGACTGATCAGGTCATATACCGCTTTCCTCGTTCTTAGAACATTCAAAAATTTTGAGTGAGGCATATACCACATTATATGAAGCACAGGAGATAAAGCAAAATGGAATTGAGGAACGGTTATTTGGCATACATGGTGCATCGCTATTGCAAAGTTATCGCAATGAAATGTTGCTTGGTAACAACAGAATAGTTACTTTTGCATCAGACGTACAATAAAACACTTTGATTATGGCAACTTATACAATTACAGTGAATGAAAGAACCAAGGCCGGAAGGGGTCTTGTAGAGTACCTGCGTAGTCTTGGTGTTATCAATGAAGCTAATGACACCACACTCAATGCTATTGATGAACTGAAGAATGGCAAGGTAACAAGATGTAAATCATTCGAGGATTACCTCGCAAGTGTCAAGTGATATGAGAGAGATCATATTTACACATCAGTTCAAGAAAGATCTGAAACTTGCAAGGAAAAGAAATCTTCCTGAGGACAAACTCAACGAGGTGATTTTCAATCTCGCAAATGACATCACTTTGCCAGCGGAAAGAAAAGACCACAACCTAACAGGTAAACTTGCAGGATTCCGAGAGTGTCATATTCAGCCTGATTGGTTGCTGATATATAGTAAGGAAGATGAGGGAGAACTCCACATTCTTAATTTAGTAAGAACGGGCACTCACTCTGATTTATTCAAGAAATAGATATTTTCAGGAAGCGGACATTACGCTGCCACTTTATAGATTTATAGTTCATTTATTTATTGACAAGGAGTGATTTTCTGATATAAGACAGTGGTTTGCAGGGCTTTGGCAATCCGTAATGCAAATACTTACATTCAGATCTGAGCGAGTGACCGACACTATGGGCCGCCGTATGCACTCTGATGCACAGTCGCAGATTCGTGCAACGCACTATACCGACAGGCAGAGAAATGCCTCCAAAGCTGCCTGTCGGTCACGAAAACTGCCTCAAAACCCGAGAAACCAGTACCGTCAGGCAGAGAATCAGCCTTTTTTCTGCCTGACGATCCTGAACAGCCGACATTCCGCTTTTCATAGACGGAGCACGCCTCGGCTTCGGACTGGCCGCACAGGGTAACGACGTGACTCTCAAGGACATCTCACGTCTGGCAGATGTATTCTATATCGGAGGCACCAAGGTGGGAGCGCTCTTCGGCGAGGCCGTAGTCGTGACCAATCCTTCTCTTCTGCAGCATTTCACTCCGCTGATAAAGCAGCATGGGGCTCTTCTGGCCAAGGGCAGGCTTCTGGGGCTGCAATTTGAGGCATTGTTTGCAGACGGACTGTATTTCAGAATAGGCAAGGAGACAGTCGAGAGAGCGGTCAGGCTTAAGGCTGCATTTGAAAATCATGGATTCAAGGCTGCAATAGACTCCCCTACCAACCAGCAGTTCTTCACGCTTCCCAATACGGTGATAGACCGGCTCAGGGAGAACGTGAGTTTCGAGATGTGGGGTCCACGGGGAGAGACAGAAAGCACCGTGCGGTTCGTCACAGGATGGTCGACCACTGACGAGGATATAGACAGGCTTGCATCTTACCTGTCCTTCTGATAAGCCTCGCGGGGATCTCCGTTTGACAGAAGTATCGTTCCGCAATGACTAAAGCCATATCCTGAAAGGACATGGTGCATGATCACGTTGTCCTCATATGTCGCTTTTCTTATCATTTCTCAGACAGTAATTTATCCAAAGCGCCTGTTACAGCAGCATGAACCGTTTCATCATCTGCTATCACTTCGCGCAACTCATTCAGCAGCAACGCATTGTCACTCCAAGGAATCCAGAGACGGAGATAGCCTCCATAACCGTATTTTTCCCTGAGGTGGGCAACAGCGCGCTCTATATGTCCCTGACGGTCAAGGCCCGGATAATGTTTCATGCCATATTGCAGCGTACGTATGATGATGGTCTGGCCGTCAATCACCCTGTCCGCTTCTGCCACCAGCATTCCATATATGCTGCGCGGAGGAGTCTTTCCAGAAGCACGATGGTCTTCAGCCGCCTGGGCGATGACTTCAATCTGTTCATCATCAAACCATTCCCTGAGCCTCTCATCTGCCCTTATTATTACACCTGAGTCAAGATGATG
>CAZMNZ010000202.1:0-2217 GCA_964567765.1 uncultured Muribaculaceae bacterium | reverse complement strand
TCATTTTTATTCCAAAATTTGTCACAACCGCTGTATCTGGATGCTCTCCACTATATCCAGATACTTTCCACTTTACCTAGATGCACTCAGTATTTGGCTCGTAAAATTTCGGGGAAATAGGGGATTTTGGCTCAAAAAATTTCGGGGGAATCGGGGATGCTGGTCCAAAAAATCTTGGGGGAATCGGGAAAGATTGTTATTAGTTGTTGATTATCTGTAATTTATCATTAAATTTGCTGATAAATATGAACGATATGGGAAAAAGAGTGTTTAAACGTAAGATTTATGATACCATCGGAGAGTGGAAACGAAAGAGCAATGGACAGACCGCGCTTTTGATTGAAGGCGCTCGTCGTATTGGTAAATCGACTATAGTTGAAAAGTTTGCGAAGGAAGAATATCGCTCATATATCCTGATTGACTTTAACAAGGCAAGCCAGGAGGTGAAGTCTTTGTTCAATGACTTGATGGATCTGGACTTTATCTTCCTTCGTTTGCAGCAAATCTATTCTAAAATTCTTTATGATAGACAGTCTGTAATCATATTTGATGAAGTCCAGACTTGCCCAAAGGCGAGACAGGCGATCAAGTACCTGGTTCAAGACGGAAGATATGACTATATCGAGACAGGATCTTTGATAAGTATCAAGAAGAATACGGAGGGTATAACCATTCCGAGCGAGGAAGATCGTATTCGGATGTATCCGATGGACTACGAGGAGTTCAGGTGGGCTTTGGGAGATACTGCGACCTTCCCTTTATTGCAGATATTCTGGGATAAGAAGATGCCTCTGGGTGCAGCCCATAGAGAGGCTCAGAAGAATCTGAGGCTTTATATGCTTGTCGGAGGAATGCCACAGGCAGTCAACGCCTATCTTGATACCAATAATCTGCAGGCGGTAGATGAGGCAAAGAGGAGAATAATAAGGCTATATGAGGAAGATTTCATCAAGATAGACCCAACCGAGAGAGTCTCTAAGTTGTTTATGTCAATACCGTCTATCCTGGCCCGTAATGTTTCCCGCTATGTTCCGTCATCAGTGATAGGCGAGGTGGAAGAGAATAAGGAGATGGAACTTCTGAAGAGTCTGGAAGATAGCAAGACCGTAAATATGTCTCATCATGCTGATGATCCGAATGTCGGTCTGCCTACAACAGCCAATTATGATAAGTTCAAACTTTATGTGGGTGACACGGGCCTTTTCATCACTCTTGCTTTCTGGGATAAGGACTTTACAGAGAATGTCATATATGACAAGTTGCTGACAGATAAACTTCCGGTGAATTTGGGTTATGTGTATGAGAATCTTGTCGCCCAGATGCTTGTGGCTTCAGGAAACAGGCTCTTCTATCATACATGGCCAAAGGATGAAAAGCATTATTACGAAGTGGATTTTCTTCTTTCAAGAGGAGCGAAACTCTGCCCGGTTGAAGTCAAGTCATCGGGATATAAGACCCATGCATCTTTGGATGCTTTTAGTTCGAAGTACTCCAACCGAATAAAGGATAGATATTTGATCTATACTAAGGACTTTGTCCACGAAGAGGAAACACTTTATGTTCCTGCCTATATGACGCCGCTCTTGTAGAACGGTCTTAAGTGTCATGGCACTATGGGAAGAATGGAAAGTGGAAGCAATGCGATGGTGAAAAGAAAAATTGAGTCAGTTTTGGTTGAGTGGAAAAACTCTGGATCTAAGAAGCCACTTGTGATTATACCTGACATTGATTTGAGCATGTTGAATTAAACTTATTCAGAGGAAGACAACTTCGCTTGACCAGGCTTTAGTATAATTTTTACGCATATTGCGGATTCGTCGGCGCAAAATGCGAATTGATTTTGATATATATCTCTCTACATTTGTCAAAATCAACACAACATCACCAAACTCAATTGTCATGAAAAAGTTCGCAACATTTCTGCTCACGTCCTTTCTATTCTGCTCATGCAGTGAACCTGCAACAGGAATAGTCGTACCGCCTCCTTCAAGTTCTGACACCACAAAGGAGGAAGAAATCGTCAAACCGGATGACACGGAAACAGAAACAGAAACAGACACGGACAATGACACCGGCACTCCGACCACACCTGACGGGGGATATATCGTGGTCGGCTATGCCACATATTGGGAAAGCACAATACCTGACCCGACATTACTCACGCATATCAACTATGCTTTTGCTCTTATCAAGAACGACTTCGAGAGCCTTGATATC
>CAZMNZ010000201.1:0-2274 GCA_964567765.1 uncultured Muribaculaceae bacterium | reverse complement strand
GCCGGATTTGATGACCTTGGCTTCATATCCGATAGGGAAATCCTTCGGAGCTATATTTCTGGACAGTTTCGGAGTCGATTTTGAAGAATCCAGTGCAATAGCCGCCCTCAGGGACGGATCTCCGAACAGGTTGAATTCTGCCAGAGTCGTCGCACTCGTTTCAGAAAGGATTCCATCTTCCCCGAAAAACGACTGACGTGCCAGCACCATCGCCTCACCCGCAGAATATCCGGTAAGAAGGCCGGCCACAAATGTCGCACAGATGACATCCGCACTGCTTGCAGGAGGACGCGACATTCCGAAAGCTATTCTGGAGGAAGCCAGTCCGATGACCGTCTTATGCGCAAGACCGGACTGTATCATGGAATGGAGGATATCATATCCTATGAATCTTCCGCCATAGCATGCCTCAGCCACGAAGATGTTGTACTTCTCCGGGATCCTCATGGCAGAAGTCGGGAATATCTCATAATACCGGTGGGTCTTGGGAGGAAACTCACCACAGTATCCGCTGTTCGAAGGATGGTCGCTTCCATGAAGATTCAGGAATATCAGATCCGTGTCCTTTTCCATCACGGAGGCTATATGCTCACTGGTGATTTCAGGACCGAGCATGACATTTCCATAACAGAAACGCCCGGAGATGTTGCCCCTGTCCGGAAGCATTCCCAGTTCGTTATATGGAGACATAAGATATGCCGTCAGTTCTTTCCAGTGAGGATCGCACTGGGAATATACCTTTGTCACCGGCACGCCGTCTCTGACATTGAGGGCATTCCGAAGATAGTTAGTGAGATAGGACAAATCCGCATCTGTCGGCACGGGAAGTCTTCCCACCAGAAAATACATTTCCTGTTTATATAACTGTTGAGATTCCAGAGCACTTTGAGTGTGAGGGCCATACGGATAGGCATACAGCAGATCTGTCTCTATGTCATTGTCCTCCAACTCCGGATCATTGATATAATGATTGATTACCGGAACCGGAACGATGTCATGTCCACCGATTATGAACAGATAGTTTGACTCCGGAAGTCCCGTCTCGCGTTCAAGACAGATTACGTCATATAGTATGTGCTGATACTCCACCCAAGTGCTTCCTTCTCCCAGAGAGACACGATCAGACTTGCGTCCGGCACCTTTCGACAGGAAGATATAGTCGGATGCATCCACCAGCCTGTAATCGATATCTGCCGAAGCCATTCCTTCTGCATACTGCTCAAAAAGGCGTTCCAGACTTTTCCTGTCAGTTCCGAGTTTCTGTGCCAAAGACAGAAGATTCGTGAATATCAGGCCGTGACGGGAGCAATTCCTGGCCTTGACTTCCTGACTCTGTTCATATTGCGTTTGAGCCGTAGTGTCTGATGGCGCCACCGGAGTTGCCCCGTGCACAGGAGCAGGCTTATGCTCTATACGAGCACCGCACTGCCCGCAGAACTTTTCAGTTCCGGACAGAGCGGATCCGCAGTTATAACAGAATTTCATGGGAACTATTATTTTCCGGCGTTGATGGCCTTGAGGAAAAGTTCATTCAGGAGTTTTTCATCAACCTTCACATTAGAAGACTGAGCATCATTCATCGCTTCAAAAAGCTTCTTAATGAATTCTTCACCGGAGAGTTCAAGGACTACATAATTACGATACATTCCCTTTTCATCCTTAGGCTCCCACTGGTCAAAGATCGGGCGGGCACCTGTGAGCACCTGCTCTGACACCAGATTGGTCTTCTGGCTGAGGTATTCCTTTGACCTGGCAACTTCACCTTCCGAGAGTGAAACACAATAGTCATCAATCGTGGTCTTGACTGCAGAATTGAGCATCTGAGCGAGCTGTGATGAAGCAGAAACCACAGCCTTCTTCTTCGCTGTCATTTCAGAATCCGATATTCCCATAGCCCATGCACGAAGCACATTCGGAGCATTAAGGAGATCTGCTCCCGGCTGGATATAAGTTTCAACAGGCTTGGTTGCCACTTTTTTAGATGCACCACAAGACACCAGCAACATGGCTGCCAACATCATCAAAGCAATCTTTTTCATAATATTCAATGATTAAAGGTTTATATTCAATTTCTTCAGAGACTGCGGAAGCTGTACATTGACATGCTTCATAAGTTCCCTTGCACACATGGCCATGGTCTGCTGTTCGGATTTTGTCACAGGGACAAGCACCCTGACCTGAGGAACATTATAATTCAGGCGCCCCATCTGATTCAGATTGAAAACACTCTTGAGGGTACGGCAGGCCTAGCATTCGTTCATGTAATAGAGTTCT
>CAZMNZ010000200.1:0-2300 GCA_964567765.1 uncultured Muribaculaceae bacterium | reverse complement strand
CCCTGAACGACAGGGGATTAGACAATATAGGGTGGTCAAATTTGACCACCCTATATTGTCTAATATGTTGATGGATAGAATATTAGATTGCACGCCTAGATGCCGGTATTAGGGCGATGAGATAGCCGATGCTTGCCACCCCGACAATGGTCAGCAGAATGTCAGACCACGAAAGGATTATAGGATATGCCTGGACAACGAAATGTCCGGGCATCTTTATTATGCCGAATGCCTGCTGGATGGCCGAGAAACCGACTCCGATCACCAGACCGCCGGCAAGGCCCACCAGAGAGATGAACCATCCTTCCAGAACAAAGATCTTCCGGATCAGACTCTCCTGGGCGCCCATGCTGCGGAGTGTCCGGATATCCTCCTTCTTTTCGATGATCAGCATGGTGAGGCTTCCGAAGATGTTGAATGCAATGATGATGATGACGAAGATCAGGATCATGAATATGGCTGCCTTCTCATATTTCATCATCTTGTAGAGTGACTCGTTCTGCTGGAAACGGTTCTTGACCTTGAATCCGGGGCCAAGTCTTGCGCCGATCTCCTTCTGGAGCCTCTTCAGTTCGTCCTTCGGGCTGTCTTCAGTCAGTCTGAGCTCCACTGCCGACACCTCATTCTCGTATTCGAGGAGTTCCTGCATCTTTTCTATAGGGACGATCAGCAGTTCAGCGTCCACGTCGTTGTTCACAGAGAAAAGTCCTGACGGATAGACCCTTACGGATTCTATGGAAGCGGCGGGGTTAGTAAGGGATATACGTCCGGTCCTGGTAGGGAAATATATCTCGATCGGAGCCAGGAAGCGAGGGCTGATTCCAAGTTCGTAGGCAAGTCCCGCACCGACGGCAGCAAGGGGAACGTCTCCCCGATGGAGTCTGAACTCTCCGTCGCGCATATGGTCCTTGAGAGGGGATTCCTCTTCGTACACCCAGTCCACTCCCTTTGCCTTGGCAAGGCTCTGCTTCCCGTCGTAACTGATGAACACCTGCTCCTCCAGCACGCAGCACATATTCTTCACGGAAGGCTGGTCATATATCCAGTCGAAGGTACTGTCGTCGGGCACGAAGGTCTTGCCGGTGGCGGGGGTTATAAGCAGATCAGGCTCGACATTGCTCATCATGGACCTGATGAGCGAGTCGAACCCGTTATATACAGATAATATGATTATGAGTGCCGCAGTACCCACAGCCATGCCGATGGCACTTATCGCCGAAATTAAATTGATCACATTATGTGACTTCTTAGCGAAAAGATACCTTCCTGCTATGAATGGCGCCAGTTTCATTGTCATTTGAATAAATTCCCTCCCTGTCTTCCGACGAGTCCTTTCGACCTGTCATTTCGAGCGAGCGAAGCGAGTCGAGAAATCTCTACTTCTTCAACAACTCCTCAATATGCTCCACATAATCCAGCGAACTGTCAAGGAAGAAAGCGATTTCTGGAACGATGCGCAACTGCTTTCCCATCTTGCCGCCAAGTTCACCGCGAAGCGCCCTGCAGTTCTCCTGAAGGGTCCCCATCACAGCCTCAGCCTTCTCAGAAGGGAAGACGCTGACATAAATCTTCGCAACAGAAAGATCCGGACTGACCTTCACCCCGCTCACGGACACAAGCGCGCCGCCGAAGGCCGCCATGCCCTTGCTGCGGATGACTTCAGCCATCACCTTCTGAATCTCCTTGGCAACCTTCAGCTGCCTCGTACTCTCAATATTCTTTTCCATTATATACTAACGTTCTTTTATATTGACATCAATGTCATTCTTATCAATGGATTTTATCCAACTCAAATTGTATCTGCCAAATAATAAGAATAATTGGGATTTATGATTGGATGGTGATATGTGGAGGCGACATGCCACCCCCGGCTAGGGGGTGCCTCCCGCAGGGAGGCGGGGGTCGCCGGAACATATTACTATCCAATCACCTTAATGATAAAGTAATTCTTCTTACCCTTCTGAGCCAGGATATACTTACCATTGATAAACGACTCCTCACCGATCTGTGCATTGATGTCATTCACCTTCTCCTTGTCGATGCTCACTCCGTTCGCCTGAATCATCTTGCGGCACTCTCCCTTAGAAGGGAAAACTGCGGTCTCGCCTGCCAGCAGATCAATGATTCCGAGAGGGAACTTGTCAGCCGCCACCTCGAATGTAGGCACTCCGTCAAATACTGCAAGGAAGGTCTTCTCATCAAGACTCTTGAGGGCATCCTTTGTCGCATTTCCGAAGAGCATCTGAGAAGCGGCAACGGCATTCTCGTACTCTGCAGCACCGTGAACCATGGTGGTCACC
>CAZMNZ010000199.1:0-2324 GCA_964567765.1 uncultured Muribaculaceae bacterium | reverse complement strand
CAGCCTCTTCGACGTCAAGAGCTTGAGGCGGTCTGTTTCCCATCTCAAGCCCAAGTGTATCCAAGTTGACTGACGGATTCTTTTTTCTGACTGACCTTTTCTTTCCCTCTTCAGCCATAGGTCAGATTATTCGAAATCCGGATTTACAAGTATTCTTCCGCAATATTCGCAGACGATCATCTTCCTGTTCGAAGCGATGTCGATGAGTCTCTGAGGAGCGATTGTGTTGAAGCAGCCTCCGCAAGAGTCGCCGTTGAACACAGACACCACCGCAAGATGATTGTTGCAGCTCTGACGGATGTGGTCGTATGCGCTCATTGTCCTCTCGTCGATCTTTGCAGCGCAAGCATCCCTGTTTGCACGAAGCCGCTCCTCTTCCTTAGAGGTTGACTCGACGATCGTAGCAAGCTCTTCCTTCTTTGCCTTGAGGTCCTCTGTCCTGACAGAGATCTTCTCCTTTACGACCTCAAGTTCGTTCTTCTTGTCGAAGATACGCTCCTTAGCCTCAGCGATGTGCTTCTCAGCAATCTGTCTGAGGAGGCCCTGATTCTCGATCTCCTTGTTCAGTGAGTCGTACTCGCGGCTGTTCGCAACATTGTCGATCTGAGCCTTGTACTTTGCGATCTGGTCGTCACACTCCGTGATGTTGATCTTGTTGGCCGAGATGAATGCATTGAACTCCTCGATCATCTCCGAGAGACGGGTTGCCTTTGCCTTGAGGTCTGCGATCTCATTCTCAAGCTGCTCCACCTCCATAGGAAGCTCACCTCTGAGCTGGAGGATCTTGTCGATAGCGGTGTCTGCCTGCTGGAGTGCATAGAGTGTCTGAAGCTTCTCGCTTACACTGAGATCCGAGTCAGCAAAGTTCTTCTGAATGGACACGAAGGTCTCTCTCTGGTCAATCGGGGTCTCGATTTTCTTTGTCTTTTTAGCCATGTCGCTTAAAAACTGTTATATGTTTCTTAAAAATAATATATCGGATTACTCTGCAAGTTCTGCGTAATGCGAACCGCAAAGGTAGGAAAATTTTTCTTTATCAAAGAAAATAAAATATCCACTATCTCAATTTCGCTCTCATAATGACCTATATCCATGATCATGAAGCCTTCAGGTGTGAAGAAATTATGATAGGATATGTCGCCGCTGATGTAGAGCTGGGCGCCTGCAGCGCGGGCCGCGCCGATGAGCGATCCGCCTGATCCGCCGCTCATTGCAACCCTTTCGACCATACATCCTACCGGTCTGGAAGCCTTCACGACCTTCAGGGCGAAACGCTCCTTCACCAGTTCCAGGGCATCCTGAGCAGTCACTGGCTCCGGCAGATTTCCGACTACGCCCAGTCCGGTGCCTTCTCCGTCCTCATCCAGGATGCAGACATCCTTCAGACCGAGCCTTGCAGCCATGGCTCCGCTCACTCCGGCCATCACCTTGTCTGCACTGGTATGAGCGGCATATACACTGATCCCGGCCCTGATGGCCTTTACCACCGCCTCACCCACAAGATCATCTGCGGATATCTTCTTAAGACCGGAGAATATCAGAGGATGGTGGGTCACGATCATGTCTGCCCCGCAGGCTATGGCCTCATCGACCAGTCCGGGCGTGCAGTCCAGTCCCAGCAGAACGCTGCTCACCTCATCCTCCGGCGAGCCGATGCAAAGACCGCTGTTGTCCCACTTTTCCTGAAGCGCAAGAGGAGCGAACTCCTCGATAACCGCCACGACGTCTTTAACCTTATGCTGCATACTATATATATAATGTATGAATTCCCTACTTTCGGACTAGCAGAGTTCCTCTCGAATCTGGCTAAGCTGCTGCCGTATGGCCTTGAGTGACTCAAGCACCCTTGCCTTGCCGATGACATCCTTCCTGTCCCCTTTCAGACGTTTTGCCACGCCTTCAAGCGTCAGGCCCTCGACCTTGACAAGCAGGTGTATATGCTTGAACGTCTCCACATCCTCCTTGGTGTAAAGACGGTTGCCCTTCGCGTTTCTCTGCGGTTTGATGAACTTAGGAAATTCGTTCGACCAGAAACGCACCAGCGAGACATTCTCGCCCAGGACCTCGGCCACTTCGCCGATTGTGTAGAGATATTTTTCCATACGTCAATCCATTGACTGTCCGGTTGTCACGGACATTATAAGCATATTCATATACTCCTCCGGAGTCACTGAGGCAAAAAAGTGGTTCACCGGATCAAGCACAAGAGTGTCCCTCAGCACCTCATAGTGGAGATGCGGCGCGAACGAGTTGCCGGACACGCCCACATATCCCAGCCTAGTGCCACGCCTGACCTTGCGTCCCTTGCGGGCCTCGATATCTGC
>CAZMNZ010000198.1:0-2426 GCA_964567765.1 uncultured Muribaculaceae bacterium | reverse complement strand
GGATCGTCGGTGGCACAGACAAGGGCAACGACTACTCTACCCTTGTGGAACTCGCGCGAGAGAAGGTAAAGGCAATCATCTGCATGGGTCTGGACAATGCCAAGATACATGCGGCATTCGAGGGTGTCGTGCCACAGATGCATGACGTAACCTCGACGCAGGATGCAGTAAGACTCGCTGACAGTCTGGCAGTTGCAGGAGACGTGGTACTCCTGTCACCATGCTGCGCAAGTTTCGACCTTTTCAAGAACTACGAAGACAGAGGAAGACAGTTCAAGGAAGCAGTAAGAAACCTATAAAGATGAGACAGGACAGTAAAAGACATGAAGAACCGTCCAAGGGAAGGTTCTGGAACTTCATCGACAATATCGAAGGCGATAAGGTCGTATGGGTCATTGTGTTCATGCTCATCATATTTTCGATATTGGCCATCTTCTCTTCGACTTCACTTCTCAAGGAAGGAAGCAAGGACAGGATGGACTTCATCAGGGAGCACATCGTGGTGGTCGGCATCGGACTCGCGCTGATCGCAGGACTCTACAACATCAAGAAGATCGGAGTGTTCAGGGTTCTTTCCCAGTTCGGATTCGCTCTCTCCCTGCTCCTGCTTCTGATTCTGGACCTGCATGTGAAGATTCCGGGAGTGATAGAGGCGGAATACATCAACGGAGCGTGGCGAACGCTGAGGATAGCAGGATTCCAGATGCACGTGTTCGAGGTCGTGAAAGTTGCGATGGTGCTGTATCTCGCATGGGCCTTGCACGCCTACAAGGAAGACGAGGAGGCACAGAAGAAGAGAAAGCCGTGCAAATATATGAAGATATGCAACTCCTTCTCCGGAAACAAGACCTTCGGATTCCTTGCAAAGCCGTT
The DNA here is from genome assembly GCA_964567765.1 of uncultured Muribaculaceae bacterium. GTDB lineage: Bacteria > Bacteroidota > Bacteroidia > Bacteroidales > UBA932 > Cryptobacteroides. The sequence goes on along the minus strand of CAZMNZ010000198.1, from coordinate 1,553 downwards.
CTGGAAGAGGATGATATATATGTATATGCCTATACTCATCGTCTGCGTCCTTGTCCTTATGGGAAGTGGTTCGAGCGCTGTGTTTATAGGCGCGATACTGATAGCGGTTCTTCTTATAGGAGGTGCTCCGGTCAAGGAGATCGGTCTGGCGGCAGCCGCAGGAATCGCCACTCTTGCACTGATTGTGGGTGTCTATAAGGCGACTGACGGCAAGGTCTTCCCGGTCTTTGAAAGAGTTGCGACAATGCTTACCAGAGTCGGAGCGGACTACGATGTGGAAAGGCTCAAGACCCTCGAGGAAGGATCCCGTGAGTTCTACGACGAACTGGATAATATCAAGCAGCCATACAGTGCGATGATCGCAGTCCACGAAGGAGGAATCATAGGCAAGGGCATAGGCGGAAGCACTCAGAAATATGTGGTTTCCAACATATATGGAGACTATATGTTCAGTTTCATAATCGAAGAATACGGGCTGGTCGGCGGAATACTTATAATATTGTTATATGTGAGCCTTCTTGCCAGAGGATCGCTCATCGCCAGCAAATGCAACAATGAATATGCTAAGATTGCAGTGGGAGGACTCAGCGTGCTGATCACAGGACAGGCATTCATGCATATGATGGTGAATGTGGATATAGGTCCGATGACCGGGCAGACCCTGCCTCTGATAAGTCACGGCAGTTTTGCCTTTCTGGTCTTCTGCATCGCATTCGGCGTGATACTCTCGATAAGCAGGATGGCACGCAACCAGATCCGGGAGGAGGAAGAGGCGGCGGTTCCGCTCTACGAAAGCGAGAACCGGGACGACATCCAGGCCAGCATGGACATTCTCGAACAGATTGATCAGATATGAGATACAGAACACTCAAGGTAATCATAAGCGGAGGGGGTACGGGAGGACATATCTTCCCTGCCCTTTCCATCGCTAATAAGCTTAAGGAAGTGAATCCTCAGACCGAGATTCTCTTTGTGGGAGCAGAAGGAAGGATGGAGATGGAGAAGGTGCCGGCAGCAGGATATGAGATCATAGGACTTCCGATAGCGGGCTTGCAGAGACGCCTCACTCTGAGCAACTTCGCCCTTCCCTTCAAGGTACTGAAAAGCCTGAGGATGGCAAAGAAGACATTGAAGGAATTCAGGCCTGACATAGCGATCGGAGTCGGAGGATATGCCAGTGCTCCCCTTCTGTGGGCGGCCGGACGTCTCGGCATCCCGACGCTCATCCAGGAGCAGAACGGCTTTGCCGGACTGACGAACAAGATACTTGGCAGGAAAGCGAAGAGCATCTGCGTGGCCTACGAAGGAATGGAGAGGTTCTTCCCGGCCGACAGAATCGTGATGAGCGGCAACCCGATCAGAACGGATATCGTGCCGGCAACACCTCAGATGAAGGAGGAGGCATATGAGTTCTACGGACTGGATCCTCAGAAGAAGCATATCTTCGTGGTGGGTGGAAGTCTCGGAAGCAGGACGCTGAATGAGGCTGTTCAGAAATGGATCAGGGAAGGGTGCCCATCCGGAGAGAACATCGAAATGATCTGGCAGTGCGG
>CAZMNZ010000197.1:0-2494 GCA_964567765.1 uncultured Muribaculaceae bacterium | reverse complement strand
GCACTAAGAACAATGCATGGGACCTTATGAAAGCCCTTGAAGTGACCGGCATGGAGATTCCGATCGGCCCTGCTGTCGAGCAGCATTTCAAGGACATAGACCACGATCCATCCATACACGATGCCACATACGAGAACTCTCAGGCACGTGAGAGGACACAGATTCTAATGGACCTGGCCAACAAGGAAGGCGGCATCGTGATCGGAACAGGAGACATGTCGGAACTCGCTCTCGGCTGGGCCACCTACAACGGTGACCACATGTCCATGTACGGAGTGAATGCCGGCGTGCCTAAGACAATGGTCAGAAGCATTGTGGCATGGGCGGCAGCAAACCGATTCGAGAATGAATCAGCAGATGGCCGTACCGTCAGGGATATCCTCGAAGACATCCTCGGTACCCCTATCAGTCCGGAACTCCTTCCTGCTGCGGCAGACGGAACCATCGCCCAGGTCACAGAAGACCTTGTCGGACCATACGAACTGCATGATTTCTTCCTATATAATATGGTAAGGAAGGGACATGCTCCTGAAAAGATATATTTCCTTGCCAAGAAGGCATTTGCCGGAGAATATGAAGACGCTGTCATACTCAAATGGCTGAAGACCTTCATCAGACGATTCTTTAGCCAGCAGTTCAAGCGCTCATGCATGCCGGACGGGCCTCAGGTCTGCTCAGTGAGTCTCTCACCACGCGGAGGCTGGATGATGCCTTCAGATGCATGGAGCGATGATTTTCTCTAAGAACTGATTATGTTACAGTGTTTCGATGATCTTGGTAAAGAGCGTGGTCATCTTTACTGCCGCTGCATCAGCCGCCACGACAACGTCGTCTCCGTCATTCACATAGTCCTCCGCATAGTCATCGTGAGCCTCATTAGTGATGACTGACATTCCGAACACAGGGATATCAGAGTGACGGGCTACGATAACCTCAGGGATCGTGGACATACCCACAGCGTCACCTCCGATCAGACGGAAATATTTATATTCTGCCGGTGTCTCATAAGAAGGACCGGTTCCGGCGAAATACACTCCCTGCTTGAGGGTGATTCCCAATTCCGCAGCGACCTCAAACGCCTTCTTCCTCAGATCCAGATCATAAGGACGGGTCATGTCAGGGAACCTCGGCCCGAATTCCTCCATATTCGGACCTATGAGAGGATTAGGTAGATGACTTATATGATCGGTGATGACCATGAGGTCGCCGACCTTGAAGTCGAAGTTGACTCCTCCGGCCGCATTTGATACGAAAAGGTACTGTATTCCGAGCACCTTCATCACACGGATCGGGAGCGTAACCAGTTCCATGGTATATCCTTCATAATAATGGAAACGTCCCTGCATTGCAATCACAGGCTTACCTCCCAGATATCCCGCAATGAAGTTACCCTTATGACCGATCGCAGTTGACACCGGAAATCCCGGAATCTCCTTGTAAGGGATCACGATCTTGTCCTCTATCATTTCCGCAAGTCTGCCAAGTCCGCTTCCGAGCACTATACCCACCATCGGCTTGTGACCGTTCAACCTTGAAGCCACATAATCAGCGGCAGTCATTATTCTTTCTACTCTTGGATCCATAATATATTGTTCTATAACAATTTTACCAAAGCCTTACGCGCGTCAGCAAGGATCTGCTGCTCGCCGGGAACAACCCTTCCGCGCATGACGAAACGGCCGTTGCATATCACCGAATCTATACTGTCTGAATGTGCCGAGTAAATCAGGTTTGCCTCAAAGGAACCCGGTGACAGGAAACTGTAGTTCTGAGTGTCGACAATCAGAATGTCGGCAAGAGCGCCTTTCTCAATACGTCCGATATTCAAGTCCAGAGCCTTTCCTGCATTTGCAGTCGCCATTGCGATGATTTCCAGCAGAGGCATTGCTGTCGGATCGTCCCTCCATGCCTTCTGCACCATCGCGGATGTCTTCATTGTCTCCAGCATGTCCAGATTGTTTGAGGAAGCGCATCCGTCTGTGCCAAGACAGATATTCGCTCCGGCGTCGCGGAGTTCGTTATAAAGGAAGCGATAGCCGGAGGCCAGTTTGAGATTTGAATTGATGTTGTGCACACAGTTGACTCCCCTCTTTCCAAGTATCTCCACGTCCTTGTCTGAAAGCCAGAGAGTGTGAGCGGCAACCACGTCCGGGCCGAGGATTCCGAGAGAATCCAGATATTCCACCGGAGACATTCCGTTATGCCGGGCCTTGCAGTCTTCGATCTCCTTTCTCGTCTCCGACACATGAATATGAATCTTCAATCCCCTTTCACGAGCGAATCTGACCGCCCAGAGCATCATCTCCTCCCTCACCGAATATATCGCATGAATGGCAATGCAGAAAGTCGCGGTATCACCCCATCCCCTGGAAATCTCATACATCTCCTGGCACTGGATCTTCTGACGCTCTGACTCTTCCGGGTCGTTCCTGTCGCAGATCACATAGGCCAGCACTGAACGCAGTCCCATCTCGGCCGCCGCCTTATAGGCCAT
>CAZMNZ010000196.1:0-2500 GCA_964567765.1 uncultured Muribaculaceae bacterium | reverse complement strand
AGGAGAAGTTCGTGGAGAAACCGCCCGACCATTTTGCATCGGCATCCATTCCGCAGAACTGCATGATGTCATCGGAAAATGTTTTTGTAAGGTTGCCGTTGAGGTCATACCACATCGGTGAACCGTCAGCCGGATCTACGCCCGCACGTACCTTTGTATATACAAGCGTCGCTGATTTGCCTACTTCGTATCTCAGGCCGACATCAGGGAGAGTCAGTGCATCGAGGCCCTGATAGAGTTTCGTTATCTTGTTCCTGTTGTAGTTGATGTTCGCGCTTAGACTCCAGTAGATGTCGCGTGTATGAAGAAGGTCGAGGTCAAAATTGAATTCGAAGCCCCTGTTGTTCATTGCAGCTATGTTGCCCCAGCCTCCAGAATGTCCTGTCGTGGCTGAATAAGGTATTTCCATAAGCAGGTTCGAGGAAGCCTTGTCATAGAATTCCAGTCCGAACGAGAGACGATTGAACAGTCTTCCAGCAAGTCTCAGGTTTAGGGTCGCGACGGTTTCCCAGGTGAGGTCTGCATTAGGAACCTGTGAAAGTGCCCAGCCGGACTCTCCGTTGTATTTTCCGCCAGAACCCACGAGTCCGAGATGTGCATACCAGCTGCTGAGACCGGAGTTTCCCGTGGTTCCGTAGCTTACGCTGAGATTGAGGTCGTCTACCCAGCCCGCACTTCGCATGAAATTCTCATTCTTGATTTTCCACATTCCGCCTACAGAGAAGAAGGTCGCATATTTATGGTTCTCTCCGAAAAGTGACGAGCCGTCCATTCTGACCGAAGCATCTGCGAAATAGCGGTCAGCCCAGTTATAGTTGAAGTTCAGGAAGAATGAATTGAATGCACACTCTGCATCTGTTCCTTCCCACGAACTGATTTCGGTTGTTGTCCCGAAGTCCACGAGTCTGTCGTCCGTAAGTCCGGTTCCCAGGACTCCGAGCGTCTTTTCATGACGTATGAATGACTCATGTCCGAGCAGTGCGGTAATGAAATGCTTCGCCTCTATGTCTGTCTTGTATTCTATCGTGTTGGTCGAAGACAGCTGGTAGTATCTCTGGAAATACTGGGAGTTGCGTCCTCTTTCGGGAAAAGGTATGTAGGAAGGCATGTTGATGGACACGTTCGTGTAGTCGTATCCGTCTATGGCCTGCTGGGCACGGATGTTCAGTCCCTTGACCGGAGTGAGGAGGAAATATGTCTGTCCCATCAGGTCGAAGGAATCACTGTTGTCTGTGTTCATTTCATAGTACTTGTTGAGGTCTATCATATTGTTCCATGGATAGACTTCATATACATTTCCGTATGAAATTGTTCCGTCCGGATTCCCGATCAGCTCGTATGGAGTCTTGTAGGGGAGTTCAGTGACCGCCTCAAGGATAGGAGACTGTGTATACCATCCTGTAAGCACGGTCTTGTATTTTGCATATGTCAGAGCTACGTTTGCACCGAATTTCAGCCAGTCTGTCACCTGCGTGTCCAGATTCGTCCTGAAAGTGAATCTGTCTGTACCCGAGCCAACCTTTGCTGTACCGTCTTCTGAGTAATATCCTAACGATATGTAGTAGCTTGACTTTTCGGATGCTCCGCGTATGGAAGCATCCGCCTGTACTATCGGTGCGGCGTCATTGAACAGGTAGTCAGTCCAGTCGAAGTTTATGCCATTTCCGAGTATGAATGCCTTTTCAGCCTGATAGGCAGGGTCTGTCTTGAGCGACGGCACGCACAGTTCCTCAAAGGCAATGAGCTGCTCGGAACTCATCATGTCCATGTTGTAATTCGTCAGCATGGAGATACCGTATTGTGCTCTTACCGAGATGCTTGGATGCTCTCCTTTCTTGCCTTTCTTCGTGGATATGAATATCACCCCGTTTGCTGCCCTGGAACCATATATGGCTGTCGAGGATGCATCCTTGAGGACGGAAATGTTCTCGATATCCTGAGGATTTATGCTTGTGAATACGCTTGAATTGACTGGGACGCCGTCAAGAATATAAAGGGGAGTGTTGCTGAGATTGAGGGATGAATTGCCCCTGAGTCTTACGGAGACGCTGCTCTGTGGCTCTCCTGATGTATTGAATATCTGAAGTCCCGCAACTTTGCCCTGAAGGGCGTCACCGATGTTTGCGGATGGACGCGATGCCAGTTCGTCTGATGAAACTGTGGCTACGGAGCCTACGATGTTTCCGATCTTCTGGCCGGAACCGTAGCCGACCACGATTGTGGCGTCAAGAAATTCGGTGTCTTCCGTGAGCGTGATGCTCAGCTGCTTGCGACCTTCGATCGCAACAGTCTGCGGGCTATAACCAATTATAGATACTTGGAGAGTGCCGTGGGGGGGGTAGTTATTGAAAACTCACCATCGAGTCCGGTGGAGGTTCCGGTCTGTGTGCCAGCCACGATGACCGTAGCACCGACCAGTGGCTCTCCAGCAGCATCCTTCACTATACCCCTTACGGTCATCTCTTGTGCCCATGTCAGGACGCATAGGAGCATGGCCGCT
>CAZMNZ010000195.1:1700-2523 GCA_964567765.1 uncultured Muribaculaceae bacterium | reverse complement strand
ACATGTACGACGAAAAACGACGCAGAGGCGAAATGAGGGCCGCCATCGAAATGGGAAAGGCGGAAGGTCTGGCTGCGGGACGTGAGGAAGGACGTGAGGAAGAAAAGCGGAATAATGCTTTAAAGTTCAAACAACTGGGAGTTGCAATCGAGACTATTTCTCAGGCGACTGGGCTGTCTGTGGAGGAGATTGAAGCCTTATAATTTTTCCGGACTGATATTGGAGGCGGAAGGCGGTTGAGGGCTGCTTTCCGCTTTTTGTTTGCGGGTGCTACATGGTTTGCGGGTGCTACGTAAGAATGCAGAGTTCGTGTAGCACCCGCATGATTTTTCGGGGTTTAAGCACCATTTGGAGGGCGGGTGATACATGAAACAGCGGGAGTCGTGTATCACCCAGTGAAATAGACCGTTACAACATTTCAACAGCCTCGAACCACTAATTTTCTAAAACACAGATTTAAAGGGAGTTGAACGGATTGTGCAACGCATCTGGATAGCGTCATGAGCATTAGCGGCTTGGATAGCGTGGCTCTGAGGGCACACCCGGATCGGGCAGCCATTGGGCTGAGCTGCCCGGCCTGAGATGAGCTGATGGCTGGCGCATTTGCCATCAGCGGTGCGCCTCGCACTCCAGCGTGCGGCCTGATTATTTAATCTGCAATGAGACAGACAGTTTTGCATGCAAGAGAATGCAGGCAGGCAAAGTGTCTTATTTTCCTGTAACTCAACATATTACGCCATACGGAGTTGATTATATATATATGTGTGTGGGGGGGGGGGGGGGGTGGGAGAGGTGAAAGAAGCGGGATGGAGGGGCAGGCGCA
>CAZMNZ010000195.1:0-1690 GCA_964567765.1 uncultured Muribaculaceae bacterium | reverse complement strand
TGTAACTCAAAATATGACGCCATAAGGGGTGAATTATAAATATATGGGTGGGGGGGGGGGGGAATGGGAGAGGTGAAAGAAGCGGGATGGAAGGTCAGGCGAAGAGGTCGCGGAGGACTTTGAGGGAGTTGATGTTGACTGAGGATTCGGTGTGGAATTCTATGTAGCGGAGGATCTCCTCGGCTATTTCGTTCCTTACTGTGCCGTTCAGGGGGATGAGCATGGACTCGGCGAAGGAGGTCTGCATGAAACGCTCGACCGTGGGATAGTGATCGCCCACAAATGGCTGGAGGTCACGGGATTCGGGACTGAAGCCAAGAGCGACAGTGAGTTCGAGGAGGAATCTCAGATGGAAGTTGCTGAAATCGTTCTGCACGGCATCCAGCAGGAGGATGTTCCTTTCGCACCACTCGCAGAGGCCCTGCTCTGCCGCACCTTCCTTGATTACCCTGTAGAGCACCTCGCTCATGAACATGGTCATGGAGTTCTTGAATACGTTGCTGCGGATTCCTAGAAGAGGGTGTCTGGCGGTGAGATTGCGGGCAGTGAAGAGAGTTGACTTGGTGGATTCCACTATGTCGGCTTCCAGGATGTTAAGCGGAAGGAACAGCGACATCAGACGCTTGCCGGCACCGCGCACAAGAAAACTTCGCCGCCCGTATTCCCTGCTGAGGGTGTGGACGACGATGGAATTCTCTCCGAACTTCGTAGTATGGAGAACTATGAGTTCCGTGTTCTGGGTCATATACGGTGTCGTTGGAACGATTTTGCGGGGTTTTCGTGCCAGAGGCCCCGAAAAGCAGGATCATTGGCACGGATTTGCGGGAAAACGTTCCCTACTATTTTTTCAGCCAGGCGGCCATCGCGCGGAGGGCCTTGCCCCTGTGCGATATCTCGTTCTTCTGCTCCTCGGTTATGTCTGCGAGGGTCTGGCCCGGATATTCGTCAGCGATGAAGATCGGGTCATAGCCGAAGCCGCCGTTTCCAGACTTCTCGCGGGCTATCACTCCTTCCAGAGTTCCTTCGAACATCTGGACCTTGCCTCCGATTATCAGGGTCACCACGCTCTTGAAACGGGCGCGACGTGAGACCGACTTGGTCTTCAGGCCGTATTCCGCCGCCATGTGGGCCGAGGTTTCAAGGGCCTGCAACTCATAAAGCACCTTGTCCATATTCATGTTGAAGTCCTTGTCCTCTCCGGCGTAACGCGCGGTATAGACTCCGGGAGCGCCTCCGAGGGCGTCTACTTCAAGTCCGGTGTCGTCTGCAAAACAGTCGCAGCCGCACTTCTCATATAGATACTGAGCCTTCTGCAAGGAGTTGGCTCTCAATGTGTTTCCTGTTTCGGGGATATCTTCGGTGATACCGAAGTCTGCGGGGGTAACGAGCTCGAATCCCTCGCCCAAAATCTCTGATGCTTCACGCAGTTTGCCGCTATTGCCCGTTGCAAATACTAATTTCATCATAAAACTGCTTTATTATTACTACTAAAAACCGGTGCAAAGGTATAAAAATTTCATAACTTTGCGAATCGGTGTCAATGGACTGTCGCAAAAATCGGGCGACTGATGGTTCGACTGGCTCGATAGGACTGTTGGAGGGGAGATCCCAGGACGAGATGAGATGACGTAGGGGAGGTGGAATGGAGTCGGGGATGACGGGAAGGGATTCAGGATAACGAGAGGAGGGC
>CAZMNZ010000194.1:0-2702 GCA_964567765.1 uncultured Muribaculaceae bacterium | reverse complement strand
GTTACAACGCCCTCAACAACTTCACCCTCAACTACCTTAGAGAGTGTCTGGTTGTACTGCTCAGCGATTTCCTCTACTGATTCACCGTAAACGTCGTCGTTCTCAAACGCATCCCAGTCGAAGTTCTCTGGAGCGACTGAAGCGTTAAGAACGCTCTTCTTGGTTTCTTCTACTGCTGGGGCTACCTCTGGAGTAACCTCAGCAACTGTCTTGTTTTCTTCCATGATTAAATTTTGAAAAACAAACTAGTGGGTTAAACATTATTTATTGTGCCTTGCCTGAGCCGCTTACATATAAGAAAGCGCGCCTTCGGTTTAAAAGCGCGCAAAAATATGGATAATTTTCGGAATTTCAAAGAGTTTCGTCAGAATTTCCGCCGTACCTTCAAAGCCCCGTCATTCGGATGCTGCAACTACGGTCCATTTACCGTCAGTTCCCTGTGAACACTCCGGCGGACTGGCCGTGGTATCCGTCATTCAGGGTCATCTCCTTGAAGCCGTTCACCGTAACGACGCCGATCTTGTCCCCGCCATGCCAATAGAACGAGTTGTCCTCGTCAAATCCCACGCGGATCTGCTGTTCATCCGCCACCCCGACCGTGAGAACCCTTAGGTTTTCCGGCGCCTGAACAGGCTCGTTTTCCTGAATTTCGTCTTTCCGGCATGCTGATGCCAGAAGTATGGCAAACGCAATGATATATGCTGTATTTTTCATATCACTGCTGTTTGATTTACATATCCTCCCATCCTTCGATGGATTCGCCCGTGATGCTTGTGACCAGCACCACCTGTTCCGTTTCCATTTCTACGATCTCCGATCTTGGAGATTCATACACTAATGCCGACTTCATCGTATTCATTTTTGTCTGTTTTATATGCATTGGCCTACCGGCAGGAAGGCTCAGAGCAAGTATATATCAAACTAAATACCATTTGCCTCGGTTTTTTATTTTTAAAAGATTGTTTTATCGGAATTTATATTTATCTTTGCGCCCGCAAAATCCCGGAACGCCGGGACGAATGCAGAAAACTTAATCATTAACCTCTAATTTTTTCAAAAGATGGCTGAATATTTGGCACCAGAGAAAAAACAGGAGCTTTTCGAGAAGTACGGAAAGTCTAATACTGACACAGGTTCTCCAGAGAGCCAGGTGGCTTTATTTTCCTACCGTATCGCTCACCTTACCGAGCACCTCAAGAGCAACAAGCACGATTTCGTGACTCGTCGTTCACTTCTGAGACTTGTAGGTAAGAGACGTCGTGTCCTTGACTATCTCAAGGAAATCGATATTGAGAGATACAGGGCTATCGTCAAGGAACTTGGTCTCCGTCGATAGGCTACAATATAGTAGGAACCGACGAAGGGGGATGCAGCCGAAAGAGGCTCTGCCCCCTTTTTTCGCGCAAAGAAGTCAGATGGCGCAGACAACAACCTGCGGCGCCTGAAGAGTGATACATATATATAATAGGTCTGATATAACGACCTTTAAAGATTCCTCAACACCCTTCGGGTGCTCGGAATTACAGAAATGTCATTTCGACCGAGCGAAGCGAGAGGAGAAATCTATTGATGAAACAGAATAATATTAATCCACTCCCATAGGGGGAGGCAGGTTGAAGAAGAAGTAATGAATATCGTAAAAAAGACAATCGAATTATCCGACGGCAGGGTAATAGAAATCGAGACCGGTAAGCTCGCAAAGCAGGCTGACGGTTCAGTTGTAGTCAAGATGGGAGGCACAATGCTCCTCGCTACAGTGACATGCGCAAAAGACGCTAAGGAGGATGTGGACTTCATGCCGCTCCAGGTGGACTACAAGGAAAAATATGCTTCCGCAGGACGTTTCCCAGGCGGATTCATGAAGAGAGAGGGAAAGGCTTCTGATTATGAGATCCTTATCGCACGCCTCGTTGACCGTGCACTCAGGCCGCTCTTCCCGGAGGATTTCCACGCAGAAGTGTTCGTGAACGTAAATCTCATCTCAGCAGAGAAGGACATCCAGCCGGATGCACTCGCAGGACTTGCAGCATCTTCAGCACTCGCAGTCAGCGACATTCCTTTCGAGGGGCCTATCTCAGAGGTACGTGTAGGACGTATCGGAGGCGAGCTCAGGATCAACCCTAACTTCAGCGAGATGGCTGATGCAGACATCGACCTGATCGTTGCCGCTACATATGACAACATCATGATGGTCGAGGGTGAGATGAACGAGGTAAGCGAGCACGACATGCTTGAGGCGATCAAGTTCGCTCATGAGGAGATCAAGAAGCACTGCAAGGTGCAGATGGAACTCATGGAGGCTGTAGGCAAGACTCAGAAGAGGGCTTACTGCCACGAGGAGAACGACGAGGATCTCCGCAAGGCTATCGAGGAGTTCTGCTACGACAGATGCTATGCAATCGCAAAGTCAGGCTCTGCAAAGCACGAGCGTTCTGATGCATTCGAGGCACTCAAGGAGGAGTTCTATGCAACACTTCCGGAGGAGGAGCAGGAGGAGAAGAGGATGATGATCGAGAGATACTATCACGCTGTCGAGAAGGCTGCGATGAGAAACATGATCCTCGACGAGGGAGTACGTCTTGACGGACGTGACACCACTACAGTGCGTCCTATCTGGTGCGAGACTGACTATCTCCCATGCGCTCACGGTTCAGCGATCTTCACACGTGGTGAGACTCAGTCGCTTTCTACCGTGACCCTCG
>CAZMNZ010000193.1:0-2789 GCA_964567765.1 uncultured Muribaculaceae bacterium | reverse complement strand
GTTCATAGCGGGGCAAAGATAAACATTATTGATAAAATAGATGCATCGATTGACAAAACTCCTTGCAAATTCAGAAACTGCCCGAAATTTTATCTTTTGAAACATTACAATGTACTTCAGTTTCAAAATCAACAATTTTTCTCCCCAAAATTTAAACAGTTTCCATATCTTTGCATAAATACGATATTTTGTAAATATGAAGATAGATGCAGTAATTACATGGGTTGACGGGAATGACCCTGTTCACCGTGAAAAAAGGAGAAGGTACGCAGAACCGGATTTCCTGAAAGCCGAAGATGTGGGAGGAGAGACAAGGTTTGTATCAGTAGGAGAAATAGCCTGGTGTCTGGCATCGATCAACCGCTTTGCACCTTGGATAAACAAGATATACATCGTCACAGACTCTCAAGATCCCGGTCTGGAACCGTTTCTGGAGCGTAATTTCCCGCAAGGACACATTCCTGCGGAGATTATCGACCACAAGGTGATCTTCCGGGGATATGAGGAATACCTTCCGACATTCAATGCTTCTGCAATCGAAACGATGACATGGCGTATTCCCGGACTGAGCGACCATTATATCGAATTCAACGATGACATGATGCTGAGTTCACCTGTGATGCCGTCTGACTTCTTTACTGAAGACGGTAAATCGGTGTGCTACACGGATATCGCAAGCATTCCGATGACACTTCTGACCAGAGCGCTCAAGCCTAAGATCAAAGGACGTAAGAAGGTCACCTTCAAGGGCGTGATGTGCAATGCCGCCATGCTTGCAGGAAGTAGATGGATATACCTGAAAATGAATCACACGCCCAGAGCCTTGAGACGTGATGTCTACGAAAATCATTTCACCTCCCGTCCGCAGGACATCATAAGAAACATTCAGTACCGTTTCAGGAATCATGATATGTTCACTCCGGAAGTGCTTCAATATACTTTGCTCAAGAAGCAGGGACAGTGCCATATCAAGCCCGTCCGTGGCAACCTCTTCTATCTTTTCCCGAAAAAGAGGAAGGATTATGTATCCCGGAAACTTGGAATACTCATGTCCGGAAAGTACCGTTTCTGCTGCTTCAACTCCATAGACATGGCTAGTCCTGAGGAACTGAAGATGGTGACTGACTGCGTCACGAAGATATTGAACATCACACTGTAGCCCACACTTGAATGAATTACAAAAAACACTTTATATGAACCACATAATTTCTCACAAGAGACTGTCGATCGACACTGTAAAGGAAATCATCTCATCAGGGGCAAAACTTGAACTTGGGAAGGAGGCTGAGGCAGCCATCATCAAATGCCGTAAGTTTCTGGACACCAAGATGGAAGACATAGGAAGGCCTGTATATGGAGTGACGACCGGTTTCGGTTCGCTCTGCAACATCACCATCCCGGCGGAAGACCTCTCCCAACTTCAGCATAACCTCGTGATGTCCCACGCCTGCGGAACCGGTGAGAAGGTGCGTCCGGAAATCGTGAAACTCATGCTTCTTCTGAAAGTCCAGTCGCTTTCATACGGCTATTCCGGAGTGCAGCTGGTCACCGTACAGCGCCTGATCGATATGTTCAACAACGATATCCTGCCGGTGGTGTATCAGCAAGGCTCGCTCGGAGCATCAGGCGACCTCGCTCCTCTGGCACATATGTGCCTGCCGTTGATCGGTCTTGGAGAAGTATATTATGAAGGTGAGGTACGCCAGGCAGCAGAACTTTGGAAGGAACTCGGATGGGAGGCCATCAGACTCCAGTCCAAGGAAGGACTTGCCCTTCTGAATGGCACCCAGTTCATGAGTGCACACGCCGTGTGGTCGCTGATCCAGGCTGAAAGACTTTCCGACTGGGCTGACAAGATCGGTGCGCTTTCTCTCGAAGCGTTTGACGGCCGCATAGAGCCTTTCTACCCGCAGGTTCATGAAGTCCGCCCGCATAAGGGACAGATCGAGACAGCGGCACGTTTCAGGGAACTTCTCGAAGGAAGCGAGATGATCAAGAGGCCTAAGGCGCATGTTCAGGATCCATATTCCTTCCGCTGCATACCGCAGGTTCACGGAGCATCGAAGGACACGATCAGATATGTCAAGTCAGTGATCGAAACCGAAATAAACAGTGCGACCGACAATCCGACCGTATTCCCTGACGAAGACCTCATCATCTCAGCGGGAAACTTCCACGGACAGCCGATCGCGATTCCAATGGACATGCTGACCATCGCTCTCTCTGAACTTTCAAACATCTCGGAGCGACGCATCTATAAACTGATCTCCGGCCAGCGAGGCCTGCCTAACTTTCTGGTTGCCAAGCCGGGATTGAACAGCGGATTCATGATTCCTCAATATACGGCAGCCTCAATCGTGAGCCAGAGCAAGGGTCTCTGCATGCCTGCATCAGCCGATTCGATTCCTTCTTCACAGGGGCAGGAGGACCACGTGAGCATGGGAGCGAATGCCGCAACCAAACTGGTACGCGTGGTAGAAAATACAGAGCGTGTCCTCGCCATCGAACTCTTCAACGCGGCTCAGGCTTTCGAGTTCCGCCGCCCTCTCAAATCCTCATGGGAGATCGAGAAGATGTTTGCGAAATACCGCAAGGTGGTTCCGTTCATCCAGGACGACACCTATATGCATCCTCTTATCGAGAAATCCGTCGAGTTCATCAGATAATGAAGACCATAATATATAATATAGGTATGCTGGCGGGAATTCTGCCGGCGGATGTGAGGAAACTGGAAGGTGAGCAGATGGGTCATGTGGAGTGTCTGCGTGATGCTTATCTGGTCATTGAGG
>CAZMNZ010000192.1:0-2819 GCA_964567765.1 uncultured Muribaculaceae bacterium | reverse complement strand
TGAGAGAATCTGAAATATTTATAGTATTTTTGCCGAATGAAACTACAGACACCGGTGGCCGACTCACCTTGCAAGGTCGGAATCTCATATAAGGACAGGATATTGATGCTGGGAAGCTGCTTTTCAGACAACATCGGAAGACAGCTGGCTGACTTCGGCTTTGACGTGTGCGTGAATCCGTTCGGCACGCTTTATAACCCGGAGTCCATTCTGTCTGCCGTCAGAAGACTGATCAGCCGTGAGCAGTTCACAGAGAAGGACTGCGAGGAGATAGGAGCAGGAGACCTGCGCACATGCTCGTTCAGCCATCACACCTCACACGCCAGGGCGACAGGAGAGGAATTCCTCAGGGACGCTAATCTCGCGCTGGAAAATGCTTCTGACTTCTTCAGAGACTGCAGCAAGGTCATAATCACCCTGGGCACAAGCTGGTGTTATAGACACATTGAGGAGGACATGATAGTTTCCAACTGTCTCAAGCACCCTGCAAAGGAATTTGTTCGAGAATTCCTTTCTGCTGACAGAACCTCTACCATCCTTCAGGAGATCATGACTCTCTGCAACCGCACCGAGGGCGTCAGGTCCAAGGAATTCATATTCACGGTCAGTCCTATACGCCATTTCAAGGACGGGGCTCACGGGAACCAGGTCAGCAAGGCGTCATTGCTTCTGGGTGTGGAAAACGCCATACAGTCTGTCGACAGACATCAGCAGATCATTTCACGGGCAGACTACTTCCCTGCCTATGAGATCATGATGGACGAACTTCGCGACTACCGTTTCTACGCAGAGGACATGTGTCACCCGTCCCAGCAGGCCGTGGACTATATCCGCGAACGTTTCCTCGGCTGGGCACTCCCCGAATCCGAACATGATACTCTTTCCCGGAACATCAGGAATTTCAAACGGTCGTCACATATTGACCGATGAATTTGAATAAAAAAAAGAAATTATTGTGTTGTTTTTCTTCTCTGACATGAAAAACAACACTTTTTCTTTTGGTTTTGTCCCAAAGTTCAAATACTTTTGAGCAGAAAATTTTTGGAGACATGGGAAAAGGAATTGTGAAGAAAGCATCGATCTGGGAGAAGGTGGCGGATTTTCTGATGGACATAGCAAAGTATGTTCTGACTGCGGTGATAATCACCTCGGCATTTGAGGAATTAGCTGACAATTGTGCAATCATGTACATTGCAGGAGGTTCAGTATCCATTCTTTTAGTCATTGTCAGTATCATCATTCTAATAAAACATAAATCCAAATGAGAACAACATGCATATTTTTATCGATGATTATCCTTTGCATAGCATTTCTGATATTCATCAATACCAAAAAAGGAAAAGAATGGTTCGATAAAATTGATCGATATTGATACTTTTTCTAAATATATAATCAAAATCGTTGCAGGTATAAAAAATGTTATTACCTTGCGGTGTATTAGTTTAGTAATACACTATAACAAATAGACACTTTAAAGGTATAACATCATGATCAAAATCAAGGATCTTGGTTTCAGCTACGGCGAAAACGTCGTGTTGAAAGACATCACAATGACTCTTGAGGAAGGCCGCATCTACGGTCTTCTCGGTGAGAACGGGGTCGGAAAGACCACACTCCTGACCCTTTTGAGCGGGCTCAAGAACGCAAAGGCCGGATATATAGACATCGACGGCCACAACCCCTGGAAGAGGGAACCTTCCCTCCTGACTGAAATCTACTATCTGAGCGACGAGGTGGCAGAAACCAACATGAAAGCCATCGAGTATGCCGAAAACTACGGCAAGTTCTGGGAGAGATTCGACCTTGAAAAATTCGTCGAAATCATGGGAAGTTTCGAGAACGACATCAATCAGAAGATGAACAGGATGTCGTTCGGACAACTAAAAAAGGCCCATATCGCATTCGCCCTCGCCTGCAACACCAAGTATCTGTTCATGGACGAGCCGACCAACGGCCTTGACATCCCCTCAAAGGCCCAGTTCAGGAAAGCTGTCATGAAATATACCCGCGAGGACTCCACTCTCCTCATATCCACCCATCAGGTACGCGACCTCGAAAACATCATCGACCCTATAATCATTCTGGACAGGCAGGATGTGCTCCTTAACGCTTCACTGGAGAAGATCGCTGAAAAACTCTTCTTCGATTACAGCAACGAGCGTAAGGATGGTGCACTTTACTGCGAGATGATTCCGGGAGGAAACATCCAGATGCTTCTGAACGCGGCTGGAGAGGACAGCAAGGTCAATATCGAGGCGCTGTTCAACACCGTGCATCTGCATAAGGAACTGATTAAAGGATTATTTGCATAGATTTCTCGACAAGTTCGAAATGACAGAGAGATCTGATCTAAATGATAGAGGATAAAGATGAAAACTAACGATATATTCAATTTCAGGAGGTTCGGAAAATATTTCGTTTCAGACCTCAGGGGCTGCGCATCAAACTATTGGCTCAGCATGCTGCTCATCAGTCTTATGGGACTGATCATATATTTGGGAACAGTCATCATGGGACTGGCTTTCACAGGCGAATGGGGCGGCCCTGACAAATCATTCAGAGTGTTCACCTTCGTCGTGTCGATGTTCGTCCTCATGACCACCATGCCGGTGAAATGCTACGGAAAGATCACAGAAAAGAGATTCGGAACATCATGGCTGATGATTCCTGCATCCACATTTGAAAAGGTGCTCAGCATGGTTCTGATGACCATATTCATTGCTCCGATCGCAAGCGCATGCATATATCTCGGCACAGACGCACTTCTGTGCACGATAGACAAGACATGCGGAACTGCCATAATCCCGTCAGTAAAGGAA
>CAZMNZ010000191.1:0-2843 GCA_964567765.1 uncultured Muribaculaceae bacterium | reverse complement strand
ATAATTTTCAAACTTGCAACTGCTTTGCGGAAAATTAAAAGCCCTGCCTTCTCTCTTGGCAGGGCGATCTCAGCATTTCTCATCTGAGAGGGGTATGTGTCTATGCTTCCTGTTCCTGTGGTACTTCAGGATGTGCGGCGAGATATCTATCCCTGAGTTCGATTGCCATCAGTTGGACTATTGCGTATAGCGACAGCGAGACAACGACATCCTCATTGTTTTCGTCTTTGAGAGTTATTTCGGATGGGGCATAATAGATGTAGTTCTTTATTCCGTTGAAGAGTTTGTTGCCAAGGTTGGTGAACAGGACTGTGGCAGCGGTGTCTTCTACATCGTACGGGGTTTCTGGCTTCCTTTTCTCCATTTCACTGAGAAGAAAACCTATGTTTTCGTCTATGGCTTTTCTCGCACCGGATATTTCAAACAAATCACGTCCTGCCTTAACCATTTGAAGCGGACTATGTTTCCTTGCAAGAGGGGTGATCATCTTTGAGTCCTTTTTCATCACCCATTGAGATATTTCAGAAACCTGCTCGTTGATGGTATCGACTGTAGTCTTCATTAGTCTCAGCTCCTCTATTGCAGCCTTATTCGCTGCACAGGGAAGCATGTTTGTGTTTTTCTCCATTGGAACAAACCTCTCGAAATAGAGTTTTGCAAATTTCCACACGACCCAACTTACCAGAATAATCGCTATGAGCAATATTCCAAGCCAAGGGGCGTTTTCAAGAAGCCAAGGTATAATCTCACTCATTCCGTTACGGTTTAGTACTTACTTGCAAAGTTATTAATTTCCCACATTACTGCAATAAGTTTTTGGAAACAATACTTACAAAAACCGTGGCGGAAAATAACAAAGGCAGGGTTCCGGACGGAAATCCCTACCTTTGCGGTGATTAAAAGAGATGTTATGGCAAAGTTAGACAAAAATCAGCAACCTGTGCCGCCTATGCCGGAGAAGCCGGTGCCGCCTCCATTTGACGGGGAACCGGGGGCAGGAGACAAGATGCCTATGCTCAGATGATTGCCGAGAGCAATGACACCGCTATCCAGACCGCATAGGTCGCGACTGTACAGTGAAGGCCTCGCCGATACCAAAGGGTGAGGTCTTTCTGTATTTCTCTGTCGAGATAGATGTTGTAGTGAAGCCCGTCAAGATATAGTAACTGAAAATATTTGTACTCGTCATATATGTCAGGATTCCATTCCTTCATCTGTCTTACCCATTCAAGGTTCTTTTCGCTCAGGTAGTAGTCCGGTGATGCTCCGCTCCATTGTATTTTGCGCCGGTAGAACAGACCTCTGATGAATATGCAGATAGGAATGATGTTGGCAACGACTCCCATGACTAAAGGAATCATCAAGGGTGTCTGAGGGTTGGCGAAGATGCTTCCTATGAGGGCTGCAAGCACTGCGGATAGTAAGGCCAGGATCATGGCGGAGTATTGCCGGGTCCGCATGATGGAGTCATAGAGGTTTTCGAAATGGCGACGGGCTTCCTGTACCGCAGTGTCGATCACGTCGCGATGAAGAGTGACGAACGCCTCGATATTCAGCGGGCTGTAATCTTTCGGAGTGAGGTCAGAATGTTTCATGTCAAATCTTTTTACAAAGTTATATGAATTTCCGGATGATCCTGACGGCCATGTACAGGATGGCAGCACAGGCGGCGACGAAGGTGCCGAGGCCGAGTGCCTGGATGAACTTCTGCCAGCGGGTGAGTTCGCGTTCGACCTCGACGGTGACGGTCCGGGCTGCCAGGTGGGAATGATCCGTATGCTGCACCCGTTCCGGCATCTTGAGGCTGATGGGCTGCAGGACTTCGTTCCTGTTCCGGAGGGAGTGGTGCAGCTTGCCTCCGGAGACGAAGGCTTCGGACTCGGCCAGGCTTGTCCGGAGGAAGGATGTGTCGGTGTCCTGGAGTACCGCCCTGTCCGATTCGGCCGGCACGGGAACATAGATGACAGTGTCGCGATATACAATGCGGTCCGTGATCACAGTCCTGACGGAGTCACGCTGGCTGCTGACGGCCATGCGTGGCCCGGAACAGCCGACCATCATCAGCAGCATATAGATGAACAGGCATATCCCTATGAAAACAAGGAACATGTCAGTCTGATTGTCTCTTCGTTTGTCTGTGGCCATCTTCATCATGCTGACTTGTGGTTGCATTCCTGGCATATGGCCGCATCCTTATGAGCGCGAAGTACAGGGCAGTCCTCCAGGGACTGTGGCAAGGGGCAGCGGTAAGCCTGGAGGATCGCCGTCAGGAATCGCTGGTTGTCCTCCTTCAGCTGTGCGAATTCGCCCTTGAACATGATGATACGTTCATCGACGGACCGCTTGTATTCCTCGAACTCCTTGTTCTTGTTCTCGATTTCCTTGCGTTCTTCCTCGATGATCGCAACGAGGTTGTTGATGTCGATGCCGTCGGTCTTGGAAGAGCGCTCCCTGCGGTTGATCAGGGCGTTCAGGCCGGTCGATACCGCTCCGGTACCTATGATGGCTATTATTATCTGAGTCCAGTCCATAGCTTTTGAGCTTTATGATTAAGAACGCCCCTCAAGTATGCTGCGTTCCGCTCGCCTGAGGGGCACATGCAGTCATTGTTACTTCTCCTGTGTAGGAGGTACATACTCCGGATCATCGATCTCCTCGTAGTTCTCGATGACATCGTCCGTGCCGTCGATGAACTTGCCGAGGTACATGTCGTTACCCATGATGAACCCATCTACTTTCCTTCGATAGGTCATGCCCTCCCGGGCGGTATAGTGATTTGTTTCCATACTTATATTCCTAATTGTTGTTCTATTTTATCAAGTCTATTAACAATAGATGTAATA
>CAZMNZ010000190.1:1205-2907 GCA_964567765.1 uncultured Muribaculaceae bacterium | reverse complement strand
TGCTGCTGGTTCCTTTCTGGTCATAGATGAGACGGCTGCCGTCATCGAGATATGTTATCTTGGAGCTTTCCTCTTCAACGAACTTGTCAGTGCCGTTATAGAGATAGTTTCCGGCCAAATCCATATCACCGTCAAGAAGGGTGAAGGCGCCGTTAAGACCGCCCATCCATGTGGTGGATATACCGTTGCCGCCTCCCCAGCCACCGGTTCCACGCCCCATTCCGCCACCTCTCATACCCTGCATCATGCTTCCGGCCACATCGTTGAATCCACGGTTATTGGTATTGTTTCCATTGAGGATGAGGCTTATCTGGCTCTTATCAGTGAATCGTCCGACCATCGCAGCGCCCTGATATCTCCAGTCATTCATGTCAGAACCATCTCCTGGAACATCATGACCGCCACCGCCCATGATATTTCCGAACCATCCCTTCATCATTCCCGGCCTGAGGGAAAGGTCGATGATGGTCTCTTCCTCACCGTCATCTATACCGGTGAACTGTGCCTGGTCTGATTTCTTCTCCACAACCTTCACCTTCTCGACTATCTTCGCCGGAATGTTCTTGGATGCAAGC
The DNA here is from genome assembly GCA_964567765.1 of uncultured Muribaculaceae bacterium. Lineage (GTDB taxonomy): Bacteria > Bacteroidota > Bacteroidia > Bacteroidales > UBA932 > Cryptobacteroides. The sequence continues at coordinate 2,332 of CAZMNZ010000190.1, read as the reverse complement.
TGAGGGTCATCGAGGAAGAATGTCTTTCCGTCTATTGTAATCTTCTTGATGGTCTCACCATTGGCCGTTATCGAGCCGTCAGACTCGACCTCGACGCCTGGAAGCTTCTTGAGAAGCTCTTCCAACATATCGTTGTCCGAAGTCTTGAATGATGAAGCCGTATATTCAATCGTATCCTTCTTGACTATGATCGGGTTGCCGATGGCCGACACCTGAGCCGCGTCAAGGGCTATGGCATCATCTGCCATCCTGATGACTCCGATATCCATATTCTTCTCCACGGATATTTCCTTGTACCAGGTCTTGTACCCCATAAGTTCAATCCTGAATACATACGTCCCTTTCTTAAGCTTTGTGATTGTGGCATTTCCCTGTTCATCAGTCAGGGTATATTTCAAGGCTTCCTTCTCTCCCTTGACAGTCACCGATGCTGTAGCAAAGGCAACAGGAGCTCCGGTCTTTTCCTCAACAGCCTTGACCTTGACCGAATAAATCGACTGAGCAAACGCCGTCTGCCCCATAAGGAGGGCGACAGCAAAAATCAATACACTAAATACTTTTCTAATGGACATAATTCCACATGATTTCTTTTATTCATACAACAAGGCTGACCCCCAGCCAGCCTTTTCAACAGTCCTTTGGACACAGGCATACACCAAAAGTTTAAACGGTCTGTCTTATTTTTTGATTCTGTCAGGATTATCCTGCAGAAACTTCTTCCAATCGGTCTTTCCCCCGCTCCCTGCAAGAGGGTTGCTCATCTGAAAGTGATGGCACAGGGCAATCGCCAGCGCATCAGTCGCATCGAGATACTTCGGATTGAGTTCCACCTTCAGGGTCTTCTGAATCATCATCGAGACCTGTTCCTTGGAGGCTGCACCGTTGCCGCATATCGCTATCTTTGCCTTTCTCGGAGCGTATTCAGCCACCGGAATCCCCTTCATGACCGCCGCAGTCAGAGCCGCACCCTGGGCACGGCCGAGTTTCAGGATGACCTGAGCGTTCTTCGCATAAAAAGGCGACTCCACCGCCACTTCGTCCGGACTGTGGGTCTCAAGCAGTTCCGTCACTCCGGCAAAGATATTTGCGAGTTTCTCGAACGGATCCTTGATCTTCCGCAGATCGAA
>CAZMNZ010000190.1:0-1105 GCA_964567765.1 uncultured Muribaculaceae bacterium | reverse complement strand
TCGAACTGATGCAGACGGTTGAGTCCACGCACGTCCTTTCCATATGAACCGGCCTCACGACGGAAGCAAGGAGTGTATGCGGTCATCTTCACAGGAAAATCGTTGTTTCCGAGAATCACATCCCTGTATATATTGGTCACCGGAACCTCAGCTGTAGGGACAAGATAGAAATTGTCCATTGTAGCGTGGTACATCTGACCCTCCTTGTCCGGAAGCTGGCCTGTACCGAAGCCTGAAGCCTCGTTGACCATCACCGGAGGCTCCACTTCCTGATAGCCTGCAGCAGTATTGATATCAAGGAAATAGTTGATGAGAGCTCTCTGGAGTCTTGCTCCTTTGCCCTTATAAACAGGGAATCCTGCACCTGTAAGCTTCACACCAAGGTCAAAATCGATGATATCGAACTTCTTTGCGAGTTCCCAATGCGGAAGATTGTTCTCACCAAGCTCCGGAATCTCGTTACCTGTCTTGACTACGACATTATCTTCAGCTCCCTTTCCTTCCGGTACCATATCGCATGGGAGGTTAGGCAGAAGAACTACAAGAGAGTCAAGTTCGGAATTGTTCTCCTGAGACTTGGCCTCGATTTCGCCTGAGCGTGCCTTGAGGGCGGCAACTTCCGCCTTGACAGCCTCAGCCTCTTCCTTCCTGCCTTCCTTCATCAGACCTCCGATCTGAGCAGCCTTCTTCTTCTGCTCCGACAGGCATGTGTCAAGTTCGAGCTGAAGGGCTCTTCTGTTCTGATCAAGGACATTGATCTTTTCCACTATTTCCTTTGCGTCAAAATTCTTGACTGCGAGTTTCTCAATCACGAACTCCGGATTTTCACGGAGCAGTTTTAATGTCAGCATATCGTTATCTGTTTATTGATTATAAAAAGAGGACCGACACCCGCTCGGGTATACAGTCCTCTTGTCTCTTGTCATAAATCCCGAGTCTTAGTTCTCAAAAGGGAGTACCGAGACGTAAGATTTGTTATCAGCCTTCTTGCGGAAGCTGACACGACCGTCGATCAAAGCGTAAAGAGTATGGTCCTTACCGATACCTACGTTCAGACCTGGGTTGTGAACAGTACCTCTCTGACGAACGAGGATGTTACCAGCCT
>CAZMNZ010000189.1:0-2918 GCA_964567765.1 uncultured Muribaculaceae bacterium | reverse complement strand
TTCCTATCTTTGAAAGTTTTATGGAAAATTCTTACACATATCTCGTGGCAGGTCACGCATTTTCCGTGACACTGCCCGAAGGCTTCTCCAAGGAGGAGCATTTGGCTCCGTATGAGCCGTTTCTCTGTGATGACGAATCTGTGACTCCTCTTTTCACCTTGAGGGTAGAACTGGTCGATAACCTGCATGAGGCGGATCCGGGAACCGTCAAGGAGGTCATGAATGACGAAGCTCCGTATTTCTGGCTGTTCGATAAAGGGGAGAATACATATAACTTTGGCTTTTCATATACGAAGAACCATCCGGACTGCATTCTCAAGCCGTCTCAGAACTATACCGACAATGTCGTATATGTTCCTCGTGCCTATGCCTCCAGACTCATGGAGTTCTCGCTCAGCAATGCGATGATGCTCCTGTACACCTTCAATACCTCGCCGTATGACACTCTGATGATTCATGCATCCGTGATAGCATATGAAGGTGCCGGCTATGTCTTCCTCGGAAGGAGCGGCACAGGAAAGAGCACCCACAGCCGTCTGTGGCTCGAAAACATTGAGGGCACATGGCTTCTGAACGATGACAATCCTGTAATCCGCGTCGTGGATGGGTCTGTGAACGTTTATGGAAGCCCTTGGAGTGGAAAGACTCCATGTTATAAGAACGAGGTCATGCCTCTTGGAGGAGTTGTGCGTCTGTCGCAGGCTCCATACAACAAGATAGAGAGGCTGGTTCCTCTGAAGTCCTATGCTTCTCTGATGCCAGCATGCTCATGCATGAGATGGGACCGCAGAGCGACAGATGCTCTTCATGATACTGTCGTGAAGGTGATCTCGAAAGTGAAGGGCTGGCATCTTGAGTGCCTCCCTGACGCAGAGGCTGCATATCTCTGCAATTCTACTGTGACAGAATAACCATCTTAGTCGCTAAAGGAAGTATATGAGGTATTTGCGATGGTTCGGCAGGGCGATGCGCCCGCATTGGATGTCGGTGACGTGCATGATGATGTGTCATGTGCTGCTGGCGGTGTGTGCCGTCGCATTCGTATATGTCAGCAAGAAACTTGTGGATGTAGCTGTGGCGATGTTGGGAGGCCATGATGTTACTGTGGGACTGGATGTCTGGGCCGTTGCACTGGCTCTTGTGATTCTGATCCGTGTCCTGCTGAATGCCTTGAGAAGCTATCTGCAGACCCGCACTGAAGCTGCCTTGAAGAACCGCCTGCGCTACAATCTCTTCAACGTGATGCTGCATGTCAGGAATGATGGGGGCTCGCGTCATCATTCGGGTGATGTCTTGAACAGGATGCAGGAGGATGTACGTCAGGTGTCATCCACCCTTGCTGGCTCAATCCCTAACCTTTTTGGCACTCTGCTGCAGTTCCTTGCTGCCTTTGCCTTCCTTATTTATCTTGATCTCAGGCTGGCTCTGATCGTGGTGGTCATAGTCCCTGTGGGTCTTGTGGCAGGCAAGCTTGTCACTTCCCGCATACGTAATCTGACTCTTGATATCAGGAACAGCGATTCACGCGTCCAGTCACATATTCAGGAGAGTTTTCAGCATCTGACACTTCTACAGACTCTTGAATATATAGGGACCAGCAGTGACACCCTGTGCGACCTTCAGGGCAGGCTTTATGGCAATGAGATGCGTCGCGCAAGATTCAGCATCATGTCACGTATCGTGATTTCTCTGGCCTTTTCCGCCGGGCATGCAGTGGCATTCCTGTGGGGAGTGTGGGGAATCAGCGAGGGAACAGTCACATATGGTATGATGACCGCCTTCCTTCAGCTGGTCGGCCAGATACAGAGGCCTCTTCTGGATCTTAGCAGCCAGGTTCCTGCTCTCATTCATTCAACTGCTTCCATCGACAGACTCATGGAACTGGAGGCTCTTCCTCGCGAGGAGGCTGAGGATCCTGTGCTTCTTGATGCTCCGGCCGGTGTCTGCTTTGAGAATGTCAGTTTCGCATATCCGGAGTCTGACAGAAAGATTCTTGATGGATTCTTTCATGATTTCCGCCCTGGAAGCCGCACGGCAATCGTCGGTCCGACAGGAGTCGGCAAGAGCACGATGATCCGTCTGATGCTGGCACTGCTCAGGCCTGACAGCGGCTCGGTCTTCCTTTATTCTTCTTCGGATTGTAAATGCGGTGTCTCAGATGATCGTTCTGAGTCATTCTTGCATAGTACCTCCGTTAATGGTATCTCCGTTATTGGTGCCTCCATTAATGATGCCTCTGCTAATTGCGCCTCTGCTAATGGTGCAGTCAGCAATGGTGTCATTGCCGCTCCGGCCACCCGTTGCAATCTGGTCTATGTTCCTCAGGGCAACACCTTGTTCAGCGGAACCATCCGTGAGAATCTCCTGATGGGAAACCCTGACGCGTCGGAGGCCGATCTTCGCAGAGTCCTCCACACGGCAGCAGCAGACTTTGTCTTCGGCCTCGCTTCCGGACTTGACACCCAGTGCTTCGAATCAGGTGCCGGTCTTTCTGAGGGCCAGGCGCAACGCATTGCCATCGCGCGTGCCCTCCTTCGTCCCGGCAGCATCCTGCTTTTGGATGAGTTCAGCTCCGCTCTGGATGCACAGACCGAGTCAACTCTCCTGGATCGCCTCACCACCGAACTTCCGGACCACACGATGATCTTCATCACGCATCGCGACCGCATCATCGACTTCTGCGACTCCGTCCTCCGATTGGGCTAGTCCCATCCCTTTTCGTCCGTCGCTTGAGCTTTTCTAGGAGCGCCCTCCCTTTGGGATGTCTCTCGCTCCTTAGCGGTGGCACGCATCCCTTTGATTCTCAGGCTGTTGTGTGAAATGCGTGCTCCCCTTTGGCGGCACGCACTTCACGCAACTCGTTGTCAGTATAATGTTCCCCTTTGTTTGGACAGGGGTTAAGTCCTCTTAAGTTAAAT
>CAZMNZ010000188.1:0-2924 GCA_964567765.1 uncultured Muribaculaceae bacterium | reverse complement strand
CCGTTTGACAGGCTTCAGGCGGCATCGGAAAGGATAGGCGTTATTATGGCAGAGACGGATGAAAAGGAGATGCGCTGGCTTGAACTGACTGACGGGCTTTGATGTCCGTGCTGACAGAACCGCTGTCCGTACTGCCATAATGGCAGATTTTTCCGGGTGGCAGATTATTTGTTATCTTTGCGGCCGGATTTCGTGTCACTTAGTGCGGAATCCGACCGGATATGTTGATAATGTTATGCATTGCGGCAGTGCTGGCGCTGCTATTTGGCAAGATAAGTTATAAGGAGATAAAGGAATATGTCAGAAAACACACAGAAGGACATGGAAAAGAATGTCCAGGAGGAGAATGTGCAGGAGGCTCCCGTGACAGAGGAGAAGATGGAGGCTGCGCAGGAGGAAAAGAAGGAGACTGCTCAGGAGGAAAAGAAGGAGAAGAAGGGATTCCTGAAGAAGGATCCGAAGAAGGAGAAGATCGAGCAGCTTGAGAAGAAGGTTGAGGAACTGGAAGGCAAGGTCGCAAAGGAGAAGGATGACTATATAAGACTCATGGCGGAGTTCGACAACTTCCGCAGACGCACTTCGCAGGAGAAACTCGAACTTGTAAGCGTGGCTGCCATGGACACCATCAAGGGACTTCTTCCTGTGCTGGATGACTGTGAAAGGGCTCTTAGCGTATTGAAGGAGTCTGACGACAGTGCTGCTGCAAAGGAAGGCACTGAACTCATATATCATAAGCTCATGGCTTATCTCCAGAGCAAGGGACTTGCTGTGATTGATGCTGCTGGCAAGGACTTCGACACAGACCTTCACGAAGCAGTGGCTCAGTTCCCGGTTCCGGAAGAGGATATGAAGGGCAAGGTGTTCGACGTTGTTCAGACCGGATATACACTCAACGGCAAGGTGATCCGCTTTGCCAAGGTAGTGGTGGGAATTTAATTGCTTATATACAATGGCAGACAAGAGAGACTACTATGAAGTGCTGGGCGTTGACAAGAACGCATCGGCAGACGAAATAAAGAAGGCCTACAGGAAACTGGCTGTCAAGTATCATCCGGATAAGAATCCGGGTGATAAGGCTGCTGAAGAAAAGTTCAAGGAGGCTGCTGAGGCATATTCCGTCCTCAGTGATGCTGACAAGAAGGCAAGGTACGACCAGTTCGGTCATGCCGGTGTTGAAGGCGCCGCTCCTGATTTCAGCGGTGGCTTCGGTAACCTGAACGACATTCTCAATGACCTGTTCGGCGGTGCCTTCGGTGGCGGCTTCGGAGGTTTCAGCGGCTTTGGAGGCGGCTTCGGTGGAGGCCGTGGCGGGCATGCCCAGCAGAGGGTTTACCGTGGCCGTGACATCAGGGTCCGCGTCAAACTGACTCTAGAAGAGATTGCCCGTGGAGTCGAGAAGGAGATCAGCATTGAAAAGAGTGTGCCTTGCTCGGAGTGTGGAGGAAAGGGAGCAAAGAACAGTTCCGACATCAAGACCTGTCCGGCCTGCAACGGCTCCGGTCAGGTGCAGAGGGTGGTTAATTCCTTCCTTGGCCAGACGGTGACATATTCTACATGCCAGCAGTGCGGCGGAGAAGGAAAGATCATCTCGAATCCTTGCCGCAGTTGCGGCGGAACAGGACTTGTCCGCAAGCGTGAGACCATCAAGGTGAAGATTCCAGCAGGAGTCGAGGCCGGAATGCAGCTCACCATACAGGGAGAAGGCCATGCTGCCAAGAACAACGGAATCAATGGAGACCTTCTCGTCGTGATCGAGGAACAGGAACACAAGGATCTCAAGAGAGAGGGCAACAACCTCTTCTACACAAAGGTGATTTCCATGCCGGACGCTGTCCTTGGAGCGGAAGTCGAGGTGCCATGTCTGGACGGAGCATATAAGATAAAGGTTGAGCCGGGCACTCAGTCAGGAACTGTGGTCAGACTCAGGAACAAGGGACTCCCGACGATCAACGGTTATGGCGGAGTGGGAGACATGTATGTGAAGATTGCAGTCTGGATTCCTAAGAAACTGGATCGCGGAGACAAGGAGATCATGGAGTCTCTCCGTAAGAAAGAGGCATTCAACCCGAATCCGACCAAGGAAGACAAGAGCTTTTTCGATAAATTGAAGGATTTGTTCTAAAAAAGTTCAAAAAAGTTTGGAGGTTTAAAATTTATTCCTACCTTTGCAGTCCCAAAATCAAAGCAACCTCTCGCGCAGGGTGAAAAAGTAACGTGATGTTGCCAATAAACTTAATTGAATTACAGAAATGGATCTTATTAAAGTAGTAGAGCAGGCTTTCGCAAACGAGAAAGTAGCCACTTACCCAAAGTTCAAGGCCGGTGACACAATCACCGTTACATACAGAATCAAGGAGGGTGACAAGGAAAGACTTCAGAAGTTCAGAGGAACAGTTATCCAGCTTCGTGGAGCATCAGCAGCAACAAGAACTTTCACAGTTCGCAAGGTTGCCAGCGGAGTAGGTGTTGAGAGAATTTTCCCAATGGAGTCACCATTCATCGAGTCAATCGAACTCAACAAGGTAGGTAAGGTTCGCCGCGCTCGCATCTTCTACCTCCGCGACCTCTCCGGTAAGAAGGCTCGCATCAAGGAGAAGAAGGTCGCTACTCTCAAGGAGGACTAAGGAAATAGCAGCTTAGCTGCAAATCGGCTCCGTAGCTCAACTGAATAGAGCATCTGACTACGGATCAGAAGGTTACAGGTTTGAATCCTGTCGGAGTCACTACTTATGGAACGCAAATCATTGAAAATCAATGGTTTGCGTTTTTAATTCGGGCAAATTGCACAACCAATGCACAACCGAATTGATGAATTCTGTGGAATGCGTTGTGCAGTTTGTTGAAATCATTGAAAAATTGCACAACATTAGAATAATACTTTCCCAATTCGTTAGACTATATTGATTTTTTCGGCCGTCCCGGTC
>CAZMNZ010000187.1:0-2958 GCA_964567765.1 uncultured Muribaculaceae bacterium | reverse complement strand
GTGTCTTCATTGAAGCCATCCGGAAGTGTCACCTCCATAGCAATTCCTCCCTGTGGACCATAGACCTTGTACTCCTTAGAGAGTCCAAGGAGCGAGAAGGTCATCAATGTGATAATCAGGTAAAGTCGTTTCATAGTTGTATGTATGTGTTGTTGTTTCATTCGTTCATATGTCACCATTTCTTGATTGAACAAAAATCACTCAAATACAATCATGTCGCAGAGCTGAATGAAATACTCATTAGTCCAGATGTCCAGTTCATGTACGTTCTCGATGAAAGGTAGCACGTCTTCCTTTACCTGTCTGATATCAGCGTTTGCAAAGCGTTCCTTAAGCCTCTTGATAAAGTCATTCTTGGTTAATTCAATGTCGTTGAACTCTCTGGCTCTTTCCTGAAGATGTTTAAAGTCAATGGGAATCATGTTACGGACGTACCACTCGAAGTCATACCAGTCGCGACCCTTGATTCGATTCTTCCACTGACGGAAAACCAATGCGTGCATCTTACCGGCATATAGGTCACTCGGTACCATACATCTGGTATTGAACGAGAAAGGAAGCATCAGAAGTTTCTGTTCGGTCTTGAAGCCCAGTGGTGGGTCAACATCGACTTCAATCTTAATCTTCAGGCTTTTATCAGTCGCAAAGGCCAGGTTATAGACGTCTGTGTTATCCTTGAGGAATGCTGATTCAACTCTTGAGAAATTCTTCTTATCCTTTTTAGTTATGACGATCTCTCGTCCCAATAGCCTGGCTTCTTCGATGATTGCAGGGAAATATTTCTCCAGACTGAAATCTGGATTCTTTTCAAGCAGAGAGAAATCCATATCCTCCGAATAACGTTTCAGACCATAGAATATTCTAAGGCAGGTGCCGCCATAGAATGCAGCTTCATTGAAGAATCCGCCTCTGTAAAGACCGCTGAGGACAATTTGCTGCATTACTTCGTAAAGCGCATTCCTCTCTCCGTCCGCTCCATCTCTCTTATGGAGAGACATCATCTGATTAAAGATCTCGTTCATTCTGAATATACTTTATAAGGTTCTCAATACTCTTCTGTCTTCTGCTTTTTTGTGCGCATCTCTTTATGATTTCTACATTCAGGTTCGCTAATGCTTCGGTATCAAAACGAATATCATCTTCAATGAATGTTCTGACATCCTTTAGAAAACGAAGGTTGACCCCTTTACTGAAATTTATCAGGTCGCATAAGGCCTTTTCTGGAGTCGCAATCAAGAAGTTTACGCCGTTATCATGAATAATCTTAAGGCCGATATGGAAATATTCGTCTGAACAACTCGTATACCGAAAAAATCCAATAGGAGTTTCAAAGTCACGCGAATGCTTTGTAGTCACGGCTTGTATGGTGTGTACTCTTTCCGGTATAAGGCCATAATGCCTCAAGGCTGCACTTTGACTGACATATGATGGACCATAAATATGATTTGATATCAAGAACCTATTGAATGGTTTTCCGGATTCCTGTTCACTAGCAACGTATAGTCCTTTCTTAAGTCTGATGATCTTTCCGGAATCAACAAGTGCTCTTGCCTTCTCAGTTATATGGCTGCAACCAGGGAACAGAGAGGACAATACATTGATGTCAAACGGTATATTTCCAATATTAACCAATGGCTTCATAATTCTGATGTTTTTGCAAAAATAGTTCTTATTTGTATAGAAAACAAAGAAAAACCATTTTATCTGTACAAAATACGACTAAAATTAAAGTCGTACTGATTCCTTGCAATGAGTCCATTGGCAATGCACAGGTCGTGCTCCGGGTTGAAGATATATATCTTTTCTGACATCCTTATGGCTCTTCTACGCTTGTATAATTATGCAAGCAGTCAATTCCCTCTAGTATTCTCTTCCGTCAATAGTTCTTTGACATTGAGGACCAAAAGAGGGTTTAGTTCGCTTTCTTCCCCCGCCTGAAGACGGAGGCTCTCCCGCTCACCTTATCGTAGATATGCTGTCAAGCAGCTGTGAGAAGTCGTCGATAAGCCAGTCTGCGCCGACGAGGCTTTCTCTGCTGCCATTGCCGTAAGTCACGCCGCAGGTCTTGGTTCCGGCATTTCTTCCCATATGGATATCGAAGGAAGTGTCGCCGACGACGATGGCTTCTTCCGGTCTCAGCCGGAATCTCTCCAGAGTCCTGTTTACCGGTTCCGGATCAGGCTTTCCTTTGTTTACATCATCAGCTCCCAGGATATGACTGATAAGAGATGATAGTCCGAGGCTTTCCACGTAACCTGCAAGGGAAGCATGGCTCCTGCTGCTTGCGATGGTCAGGATAATTTCCTGACTCTTGAGTGTCGACAAGGTCTCTACCACATTTGGATACAGCACCACGGCTCCTTCCGTGTCGAATTCATGGAAGAGCCAGCGGTAGGTGCTGGCATACAGTTCACCGTCAATGCTGCATTCCGGAAAGAGGACTGGCGGTATCTCGATCAGTCGCAGACCTATCATTGCCGCACACTGCTCGTCAGAGCGGCAGGGGAGTCCCAGTTCCCGAATCGTGGCCTGCATAGTCTTTATGATGACGGCCGCAGTGTCCGCAAGGGTTCCGTCGAAGTCGAGTATGATAATCCTAGTCTTGTTCATATGAAAATATCTCTTATTACTTTGTGGAGCTCTGCCCGTCCTGCAGACGTTCCTTGAGTCTGGTGTTCCTCTTGAGGACGGTCATATTGCGGATGGCATATGACAGGGCCTTCTTGGAACCTATGAGTACGCATATCTTCTTTGCTCTGGTGATGCCCGTATAGATGAGGTTACGCTGGAGCATCACATAGTGTGTCATAAGAACTGGCATCACCACGATAGGGTATTCCGATCCCTGAGACTTGTGAATCGTCGTGGCGTAGGCCAGGGTCAGTTCATCAAGTTCGGTGACGTCGTACTCCACGAGCCTTCCGTCGAAGTTCACCTGTAGGGTCCTGTCCTCGGTGT
>CAZMNZ010000186.1:0-2971 GCA_964567765.1 uncultured Muribaculaceae bacterium | reverse complement strand
TGAGTTATGACATTTCCAACGAGAAAACCAGGAAGCGTGAGATCAAAGGATGCATAGCCGGAGCCAAAGCAACAAAGTGTGACAATCTCTTCCTGATTACAGACCACGAAAGCGAGATCATAGAAGAAGACGGATATACAATTCAGGTTATTCCTATCTGGGAGTGGCTGACCAGAGAGGTATAAGTGTTCATGGCTTGCCTTCGGGTGACTTTTGATCCTCCAGACGCTGAGCGCCTTCAACTCCTATCTAACGTTGAAATTGAAATTGATGGTGTAAAGCGTACTTTTAGTTCGTGTGCTAGATTTGGTTTGGCTAAATTACAAGATTATAATCGGTCTGTAGTGTGTGTGCTAGCGGAGTAAAGACCATTAGATCATAATGAGCACAAAATAGAATACATATGTGGAGACTGAATTACCTGTACAAGTAGGTTGCTCTGCATAGATAAGACTAAAAAAACACTCTCTTTTTCAAATATTGGCACGTTACATAATTTCGCAGCATAACTACGAAGAGAATTGTCTATGGATTAATCTCTAGTCGGACTATTACGTATGATAGTAGGAAAACTGTGCTTGATATCCAGATTATCCATGATGGTATGTCTGACCGTCCGAATCTGAAATCAAGGCCAGCTAATACAAAGCTTGCTACCTTTACATATCAATTCGAAGGTTGTCCATTTACCTTCATGGCTATCCGCTACGTCTTTTCTGACGGTGGTCATATCTTCTTGATGATTAATTATTCGGTTCAGGGCACAAGTGTTGCGTGTAACCGACAGTTTTTACAAAAAGTGTTGTTTGTGCGCAACACTTTTACTATCTTTGATGCGTTAAACTTGATGACATGGACACTTTATTCAGAAAACATGACAGGCTTTTGGCCAACACATCAATGAACATTATCCGTGAAAAGATGGATCAGATTCATTGGAACGCACAAATAGTAAGCATTATGGGCCCTAAAGGTGTCGGCAAATCCACTCTTATCAAGCAGCACATCAAGCAGAACTATCAGCCCGGAGACCGCAGAGTTCTTTATTGCTCGGCAGATACAGTTGATTTCTCTACAAGGACGCTGGTCGGACTTGCAGATGAGTTTAACATTAATGGAGGCGAGCTGCTTGTCATTGATGAGATCCATAAGTATAAGCCAGGTACAATGGATTGGAGCAGGGAAGTCAAAGAGATTTACGAACTCTTCCCATCACTCAAGCTCATCGTAAGCGGCTCGTCCCTTCTTCAGCTTAGAGAGGGTGACGCAGACCTTTCCCGTCGCGCCATCAAGTATACCATGCCGGGACTTTCTTTCCGTGAAGCCCTGAAGTTCTATCATGGACTGGATTTTCCAAAATGGACACTAGAGGATATCCTGTCGCGTCCTTACGAGCTATGGGAAATGGTGACATCCAAGTGCAAGCCGGTAGTCCTCTTCAAGGATTATTTGGAAAAGGGCTACTATCCTTTCCTGCTTGAGGGCAAGGATGAATACTACACCCGTATAGAACAGGTCGTCAACTATATCATCGAGACTGAGCTACCACAGATCTGCAACGTCGATGTCTCGAACATCAGAAAGATCCAGGCCTTGGTAAAGCTTATTGCCGAAGAGGTTCCTTTTGAACTGAATGCAAACAAGCTGGCCGGCTCGCTTGAATTCGGTCGAGATACAGTGGTGGAATATCTGAAGTACCTTGGAGATGCCAAGGTATTCAACCTTCTTTATTCTGATAAGAAGAAGATGGGCAAGCTGTCTAAACCGGACAAGGTATACATGGAGAATCCAAACCTTCTCCATGCTCTAGCCCCTGGCAAGGTAGATATCGGAACAGCTAGAGAGTGTTTTGCCATCAACAGTCTGGCTGAATGCCATCATGTTGAATACGGAAAGACACAGGGCGACTTCAGGATAGACAACAGGTATACTTTTGAAATCGGCGGAAGAAGCAAGGACTTCTCACAGATTGCCGGACTCAAGGACTCATACGTATTCGCCGATGACTGGGACATGCCTGATGGTGCCAAACTTCCGCTTTGGATGCTCGGCTTCGTTTACTAGGAGTCTTTGTAATGAGGGTTCAAAGATGCGTAAACGTGTTTTTTTTATATAAAATATATTTATATAAAATTAGGGCAGGATAGTCTAAAAAGACTTTCCTGCCTTGTTGTATCTTGTTGTTTGACAGGTCGGCATAAGTCAGGTCAGTGGAGAAGATGACATGCGTAGTGTATGAGTTCGAGATACGCAGTGTGTCTATCTGAGCGTATGACACAGAACACGACAGCAGAAGTGCTGATATGATTGCTATTCTTCTCATGATACTAATGTTTCTTCTTGACTATGTAGAACGTGTAACCGGCGGGAACTGTGACTGTCTTTTCGCCGTTGGCGTTCTGGATTATTGATATTCCTGTGGAAATGATCTCACCGGCTGCCCTCCCGACTTTGCCGGTCAGTCCGGAGCCGATTATCCGCGTTCCTCTGTTCTTTACCGTCTGACCGGTGTTTCCTACATCCGGACAATAGATACATGGGTGGAGTAGATAATTTGAAAAGTGTATATTTTATGCGCTGATTTTATTTGAAAAGTGTATATTTGTGCGTGTAAAATGTATTGAAAAGTGTCGAGATATGTTGTATAGGAAGATTGACAGTTATATTGAGGATCATCTGAGATCGGATTCTGACAAGATTCTACTCCTTGATGGAGCTCGTCAGATTGGTAAGTCATATATCATTCGAACTGTCGGACAAAGGGTTTACAAAAATTATGTGGAAATCAATTTTGCCGAAGACAAGGAGGGTGATAAGATATTTGAGAATATCCACAAGAAAGAGGACTTCTATCTGACTCTCGGAATGGTTGCTGGCCAGCAGCTGAACACCTATGAAGATACTCTTGTTTTTCTTGATGAGATTCAGGAGTATCCCCAATTCCTGACTATGCTTAAGTTCCTTCGCGAAG
>CAZMNZ010000185.1:0-2972 GCA_964567765.1 uncultured Muribaculaceae bacterium | reverse complement strand
ACACCGAGGACAGGACCCTACAGGTGAACTTCGACGGAAGGCTCGTGGAGTACGATGTCACCGAACTTGATGAACTGACCCTGGCCTATGCCACAACGATTCACAAGTCTCAGGGTTCTGAATACCCTATCGTCGTGATGCCAGTTCTTATGACACACTATGTGATGCTCCAGCGCAACCTCATTTATACGGGCATAACCAGGGCAAAGAAGATATGCGTACTCATAGGTTCCAAAAAAGCGCTGTCATACGCCATCCGCAATATGACCGTACTCAAGAGGAACACCAAACTCAAGGAACGTCTGCAAGACGGGCAGAGCGCAACAAAGTAATCAGAGACATATTTATATGGACAAGACTAAGATCATCATACTTGACTTCGACGGAACCCTTGCGGACACCGCTGCCGTCATCGTAAGAACCATGCAGGCCACGATTCGGGAATTGGGACTCCACTGTCGTTCTGACGAGCAGTGTGCAGCCATGATAGGTCTGCGGCTGATCGAGATACCTCCAGTCCTTTTCCCGGAATGCAGCATTGACGTTGAACTGTATGCTAAAATTTGTGTATGTCACAAACATATAAAATAACTTGAACTAATATCAGGTCGAAACAAAGAAAAACAGTCGTTTTATTTCTCTGTAATCAACATATTTTGTATATTTGCAGGGAAATAAACGGCATTTTATGGGAAATATAATCGGCAGAAAACAAGAAATTCGAGAGTTGAATGACCTGTACAACAGCGATAAGGCACAAATGGTAGCTGTTTACGGAAGACGACGAGTAGGAAAAACATTCTTGGTTGACGAGGCATTGAAAGGTCGAATAACCTTTAGACATGCAGGACTCTCTCCAAACAATGAGGATTCAGGCAAGAAGAACCTGCTCAAGGACCAGTTGAAGCATTTCTATCATTCTCTTCTGCTGCATGGTATGAAGAAGAGCAAACAACCGACATCATGGCTGGACGCATTTTTCATGCTTGAGCAGCTTTTGAGCAGCATTGATGATGGAAGTAGGCAGGTTGTATTCCTTGATGAACTTCCTTGGCTGGATACACCGCGTTCTGGTTTTCTGACTGCATTTGAGGCTTTCTGGAACACATGGGGATGTCACCGAGACAACCTTATGGTCGTTGTGTGCGGAAGTGCCAATTCCTGGATTTTGGATAATCTTATCAATGATACAGGCGGACTCTATGGAAGGACCACATACGAGATCAAGCTGTCACCATTTACCCTTAAAGAGACTGAAGAGTTCTTGCAGAGCAAGGATATAAGGATGTCGAGATACGATATTGCGCAGTGCAATATGGTTCTTGGCGGCATTCCTTACTACCTGGGTTACCTGACGAAGAACTACAGCCTCGCGCAGAATATAGATCAGTTGTTCTTTTCACAAAAGCCAAAACTGCACAATGAGTTTGACCGTCTCTTTGCTTCGGTATTCAGAAATCCAGAAGTCGTGAAGAAGATAATCAGGTTGCTGGCAACCCGCCATAGCGGATTTACAAGAAAAGAGATAATATCTAAACTTGATCTTGTGGATAGTGGAGATGTCAGTGATTTCCTTGAAGCGTTAATAGCCAGTGATTTCATTGTAAGATATACTCCTTTCGGAAAATCTTCAAGAGAGGACCACTACAGGTTGATTGACCCGTTCTGCCTGTTTTATATAAGATATGTATCTGCCAAGAATGTCGTTGACACTAATTTCTGGACCAATAATCAGATGTCGCAGAGTGTTGTCAGTTGGCGCGGTATCGCCTTCGAAGATCTTTGTATCCGACATATGTCCCAGATAAAGAAAGCGTTGGGTATTTCAGGAGTCATAACATCACAGTCAAACTGGATTGTGCCAGGAAGTGAAAATGAAGCTGGAATGCAGATTGATTTGCTTATCAACCGAAATGACAATATTGTCAATATGTGTGAGATGAAATTCTACCATGAGGATTTCACCGTGAATGGAGAATACAACAAAAAGATTGCTTCCAGAGCGAACAAGCTCCATGAAGACCTGCCGAAAAAGTATGCTGTTCACAGCACACTTATTACAACTTACGGACTTACTTATAACGAATATAGTGGAGCATTCCAGCAGGTCATAACACTCGAAGAGCTGTTCTCCTGATCAGAGCTATATCTATACAAGTATGATCTGATTGTTACAAAATTATAGGATATATAAAACATAACTATCATGACTAAAGCAGAACTGGTAAAAGAAGTGTCAAAGAACACTGGAATAGAGACTACTACAGTGATGGCTGCTGTAGAAGGTTTCATGGAAGCCGTAAAGAGCTCACTTGCAAAGGAGAATGCCGTTTATCTTCGTGGATTCGGTACATTCGAGGTCAAGACTAGAAAAGCAAAGACAGGTCGCAACATCACAAAGAACACTACAGTAATCATCCCTGAACATAAAGTACCTACTTTCAAGCCATGCCCAAACTTCAAGGATCAGGTGAAATAAGGACCATATTATCTGAGAAATCCTACAAAAGGAAAATCCGATCTTTCATTACCCCCTCACAGAAGTGCCTGTGAGGGGGATTTTATGAATGGAATCTTTCACCCTCGAAAAAGAATCTTACAAATTCATTCTACAAGCTCGTACTTGTTGACCCACACCCGGCCGTCATCCTTGTCGTTGTTCTCTTCAACCAGAATCATTGCTTCAGCCATATCCTTGAAGTCTATTCCGAAGAAGTCAGACAGTTCCTGAAGGGCTTCCGCTTCATCGCAGTAGTGCGTATCGTCATCCTCGAAGTCAACTATATAGTCCTCAGGAAAGAAGACATTGTTGTTCTTCTCATAGATAGCCATACCTGGTTCCTCACACCTAAAAGCAATGTCTATCGAAGGATACTTCTCCTTTATCAAGTCCTCGACTTCCGTACAGCGATACCAAGCTGTTTCGGTAGAGAAGCTCAGTACATCTCCATCGAAATTCAACCCGTCCCAAG
>CAZMNZ010000184.1:0-3037 GCA_964567765.1 uncultured Muribaculaceae bacterium | reverse complement strand
TCGTACTCCACGAGCCTTCCGTCGAAGTTCACCTGTAGGGTCCTGTCCTCGGTGTTGATGACTGCGACGTATCCGAGGTCGCCGTTGAAGACCTCCTTGTCGTAGTCGTTCTTGAGCTGCATCACCCTGTCACCCTCCTTGAAGGAGTATCCTCCCCGATGAAGACTCGTCTGGGACTGGTTGAGCGCGGCCTGAAGGGAGATGTTCAGGTTGGACGCTCCGACCACTCCTCGCTGCATCGGGGTGAGCACCTGAATGTCACCCACCGGACGCCCGTAGGCCTTGGGAAGCCTGTGATGCACGAGCTCGACGATCTTCTGCGCCACGACCTCGGGGTACTCCTCCTGCATGAAGAAGAAGTCCGTCTGGCGGCCGTTGCTGATGTCCGGGAACTGCCCCTGGTTGATGGCGTGCGCGCTCATCACGATCCGGCTGGACTGTGCCTGACGGAAGATGCGCGTGAGCCTTATCACCGGAATCCTTCCGCTGTCGATGACATCACGCAGCACGTTGCCCGCTCCGACGCTCGGCAACTGGTCGATGTCGCCGACCATGATGAGTCTCATATGCACCGGGATGGCCTTCATGAGGTTATTCATGAGGACTATATCGATCATCGAGCACTCGTCCACGATCAGAGCGTCACCCTCCAGCGGGTTATCGTCGTTCCGCTTGTATCCGTCCTGGGGATTGAACTCCAGCAGGCGGTGGATGGTCTTGGCCTCCATTCCCGTCGCCTCGCTCATCCTCTTGGCGGCGCGTCCTGTCGGAGCGGCCAGAAGGATGCTCAGTCCCATACCCTTGAGGGCGGCGATGATGCCCTGGGTCGTCGTTGTCTTGCCGGTTCCGGGACCGCCGGTCAGCACCATCACCTTGGAGGCTACGGCCTCGCGGATGGCCTGAACCTGCACATCGTCATACTGCACGCTTGTCTCCTTGGAAATGGCCTCGATGTCGCAGTCTCTGGCGAAGACATTCGCCTGTGATTCTCCAAGCAGCGCAAGGAGCCTGCCGGCCGTTCCCACCTCAGAGAAGTAGAACGGAGGCAGATAGATTGCTTCGCCATCGGTCTTAAGTTCCTCCGCCACGACCATCTCTTCGAGTGCATGACGGATGGACTGCTCGTCGGCCTCCAGCAGTGAGACGGCAGATCTTATCAGCTGTTCCTGCTCGGCATAGACATGCCCTTCATCCGCAAGCTCGCTGAGCGTATAGCTGATACCGCTCTTGCAGCGGCGCAGGTCATTCTTCTCATATCCCATCTTCGAGGCTATGCCGTCAGCAGTCTTGAAGCCGATGCCCCAGATGTCGTCAGCAAGCCTGTAGGGATTGCCCTTGACTGTATCGATGCTCTCCTTGCCGTATTGGCGGTATATCTTCGCTGCAAAGGCAGTGCTGACACCGTAGCCCTGAAGGAAGAGCATCACGTTCTTGATGTCCTTCTGCTTCTCCCAGCTCTCCTTGATCTTCTCAACGCGTTTCTTGCCGATGCCGGGCACCTCGTAGAGCCTCTCAGGGTCGGTCTCGATGACATCAATGGTCTCAAGTCCGAATCTAGAGACTATCGCTCTTGCGTACTTGGGCCCGATACCCTTCACAAGTCCGCTGCCGAGGTACTTCTCCATTCCGTACAGAGTGGCAGGCATCACCTCCTCCCAGGTCTGTACCACGAACTGGCTGCCGTAGCGCTTGTCCACCTTCCAGTCACCCTCGCACAGCAGCACGCTGCCCACCGGTACATCCAGCAGGTTCCCCACGAGGGTGACGAGGTCAGAGTAGTCCTTGATCTTCACCTTCATGATGGAGTACCCGTTCTCGGGGTTCTGGTATGTGATGCGCTCGACAACGCAGCGGATCTTGAGCATTATTGATGAAGTTTATCTGAGATTATTCTCTCATCCGGCCTAGTCTGGAGGTAAGGCTCTCTTTGTAAAGTTCCTTGTCTTCTGCTTCAAGGAAGGACATGTCGATTGCTTCGCAGAAGCGAGGGAGCAGCTTATTATATTTTGTGACAAGGTTGTCAAATACCTTCGGTGCAATTCCGGATGTCTCCATGGCCTTGATGAAATCAGCCCTCTTGATGCGTTTCTTCCTTGCATTGAGCGTCAGGGCGAGCTCTTCGTCATCCTTCGGATTGACCAATGCGACATTCAACAAGTCATACGCAGGAGTGAGTCCCCATCTGCCCTTGGGCGCGTAGAGGGAGAAGTTCTTCAGGTGCATGTCGTTGTTGCCGACAAGCCAACTGAAGAATACCTGCTCGTAGAAGTCGGTCAGATCAAGAAGAGGCACATAGGAATGTCTTGCGATGACCTTTGCTATCTGCTCGTATGAACTCTTGTACTTATATTCGGTCTGTCTTTCTGTCAGCTGGCACATATCCTCCATCGGAATCTTCTCACCACCGGTGGTCCTGTCTATTCTCCTGGTCAGATAACCGAGCGTGCCGTCCTTCAGGCGGATCAGAGTATGGGGCACGACCTTTATCTTGGCAATTTCAGCAAGGTGCATGGTCAGGTCTTCGTTCTCGGGAAGGGTCTTGTAGGACTGAGTCTGAGGCTTGAAGATGTAGTCTCCCCAAAGGCCTACTATGGTAAGCCTCTTCGAACCTTCGTGTCTGTCAAGATGAAGAGATAGTTTTGCCTGAACGCCGGTCAATGTGGTCTGCGCCTGAATTACCTTTAGTGCCAGTGCGTCCAGTTCATCAAGCGAGTAGGGAAGCTCAGGAGCCTCACTCATCCCGAAGAACTTCTTGCAGCACCCTTTGTGGAAATCCACTTCGCCCTCGGCAAGCTCCTTATAGCAGTATAGACATTTACTCATGGCCTTCATTGTTTACGGGTACGACACTTACGGCTCCTATGCAGTCCTTGCAGCAAAGAAGGAGCAATGACATGCGGTCCAGATAACTGATGTCGGTATTCCTTAATGCCACATCGAGAAGCCATCCTTCCGGAATCAGTCCGTCGAAGAATGGAAACAGCGCATTCGACACGTATGGCTTGTCGCTCAAGGGGAGCGTCAGACTCACCGGTTC
>CAZMNZ010000183.1:0-3158 GCA_964567765.1 uncultured Muribaculaceae bacterium | reverse complement strand
GATGAGCACCTGTTCATTCAAGGAGACGGAGGCATATTCCGTATGCGGAAGGCTTGACCCTGCCAATGAAAGGATTCTCGTTGTGGCCTCGGCAGGCAATACGGCCAGGGCTTTTGCCAAGGTATGCTCGGAGAATAACATTCCGCTGCTCATCTCCATTCCTGATGACAACATGGACGCGCTTTGGTTCAGCGAGCCGCTGAATGACTGCGTTAAGATCATAGCCACTCCCAAGGGCTCGGATTATTTCGATGCCATAGCCCTGTCGGACAAGGTGTGCACTGACCCGGCATTCATGGCGGAAGGCGGAGCGAAGAACGTGGCCAGACGCGACGGAATGGGCACTACCCTGCTGTCAGCCGTGGAGAAGACCGGAAGGATTCCCGATGCATATTTCCAGGCCATCGGAAGCGGTACAGGCACAATCGCCGTGTGGGAGAACAACCTCAGACTGCTGGAGGACGGTCGCTGGGGATCGCACAAGATGCGTCTCTATCCGTCACAGAACGATCCGTTCACTATCATGTATGATTCGTGGAAGCGGCATTCACGTCAGCTGGTGGAGATGACCCCCGATCGGGCCCGCAAGGCTGCGGCAGAAATTGACGCCAAGGTGCTTTCAAACAGGAAGCCGCCATATTCGCTGGCGGGAGGCCTTTTCGACGCCATGGAGGATGCCGGAGGAGACATGTTCAAGGTCACAAACGACCAGATCAGATTCTGGAAGAAGAAGTTCCGGGAGCTTGAGGGCATAGATATCCACAACGCACCTGCCGTCGCCGTAGCATCACTGGCACAGGCGGTCAGTTCCGGTGACGTCGATGCCGATGATATGATTATGCTCAACATAACAGGAGGCGGAGAGGAACTGGCCAAGTCAGGACAGCATGTCGTATATGCACGAGCGCATCTGGTTCTGGATCCTGACCTTCCTGCAGAGGAAGTGGTGAAGGCTGTCAGGGAACTGTTCTAAAGTTCGGGGACATTCATATTGCCGTTGAGCTTGCGCAATATCGCCAGCAAGGTACGCAGCTCCTCTTCAGTGACGCCGTCCAGCATCCTGTCCATGATCAGTATGCCCTTGCGCTTGGCCTCCATCTTCAGGCGCTCGGCCTTTTCGGTCAGGACAAGCGTGTTCGACCTGCGGTCACTTGGATTGCGACGCCTTTCGACAAAGCCCTTGCGCTCCAAGGCGTCAACCAGCTGGGTCACGGAATTCTTGTCCTTCTGAAGCTGGTCTGCAAGCTGCTGCTGGGTCATCTCGCCCAGATTCCACAAAAGGTCGATGAGCATGAACTGCTCCGGTGTGAGGGGAACCCCCTCTTTCTTGAGCATGACTGCAATATACTGCCTGAGGCGGCAGCCGGTAAGATGGATCTCGACGGTGACTTCCTTGGATAGTAACATAGGTATATAGTAAAGAATTTTTACAAAAATAGATAAAAAAATGAAAACATCATTATCAAAACTCTGGAAAACAGAAGATTGGCTGGCCGTATGGATCGGCTTCATCATAATTTCCGCGGGAATGATATCGGTTCTCACCGGGGCATTTGACTTCAGCGCGGCAAAATTCTCCACCTGGCACCTTTGGGAAAACGTTGCAGAGAAGAAGTCCCTGTTCGACCAGTTCACGGCTCCTTTCTGGCTCAAGCTGGCACGCACATTCATTGTGCTGGGTGTGCTGTTCACGGCCGGGGTCAAGCTTCAGGGAGGAAAGATTAGGGAATATCTCCCGGCATTTGCAGCATTGTTCGTGCTTGCTATTGTCGTACGCCTCATCAGCGCTGAATTCACCCTCAACAGATATCTCGAATGGGCATTCTGGGCACTCATAGTGGGACTTCTGATCTCCAACACGGTGGGAGTGCCTTCATGGCTCCGCCCAGCCATACGCACCGAATTCTATATCAAGACCGGTCTTGTGGTGATGGGATTCAGCGTGCTGTTCAGCAACATAGCTAAGTTCGGCCTCTACGGTCTCGGAATCGCATGGGTCGTCACCCCGATCGTGATAATCTTCATGTGGTGGTTCGGAACAAAGGTGCTGAAGATCGACAACAAGCCTCTCGTGATCACAGTCGCGTCCGCAACATCCGTATGCGGAACAAGCGCGGCGATTGCCACAGGAGCCGCGGCAGGCGCAAAGAAGAATGACCTGGGAATCGCCATTTCCATATCCATAATCTTCACCATCCTGATGATGGTCTTCGAGCCGATGATCATCAAGGCTGTCGGAATGAGTCCGCTCATGGGAGGCGCGCTGATCGGAGGTACCGTGGACTCGACCGGAGCCGTCGTGCTTGCAGGAAACGCCCTCGGACCTGAAGGAGAACAGGCTGCGGTTCTCGTGAAGAGCATCCAGAACATCCTTATCGGCTTCATCGCCTTCTTCGTAGCACTTTTCTTTGCCACCAAGGTGGAGAAGAACTCGGACAGAAAGGTCGGAGCAGGAGAGATCTGGACACGCTTTCCCAAGTTCATCATCGGATTCTTCGTCGCATCCCTTGTGGCCTCGTTCGTGATACAGCCGCTTGCAGGAAGCGCGGATGTGAAGGCAATAAACTCCGTGCTCGACCAGTACAAGAACTGGGCGTTCGTCCTGGCGTTCACCAGCATAGGACTGGACACCAACTTCCGCGAAATCGCTAAGCAGCTCCACGGCGGCAAGGTCTTATGGCTCTACATCGTCGGCCAGCTGTTCAACATCGTCCTGACCTTCCTGGCTGTATGGCTTCTGCTTTCTGGAGTCCTCTTCGAGATCCCTGTGCTTGAACTGTACAGATAATGAAGCATAAAGACAAGATTCTGCCTGCGGTCACGGCCATAACGGTCGTGGCCGTAGTCATTTGCGCAATAGTGATTGCCGCCAGAGGTCTGGGAGTGGTCGAAGGTTACGATTTCGGTGCCGGAGCATATTACTATGCAGACATCCCCGGATTCGAGAAGCTGATCAACGACGAAACCTACACTACCTCCGTGCCCCTCTGGGTACATATAGTCCTCTTCCTGGCCTGGGGCTGGCTCATGTGGCGTCTGTGGGTCTGGATCGACCGGCGGGGGAAATGATGCGACGAGAAACACGCATACGCATTCTCACTCGGACAAGTCTTGGCATGCCTAACTTTATAGTCAGCCGAAAGTCTAAAGAGAATATT
>CAZMNZ010000182.1:0-3203 GCA_964567765.1 uncultured Muribaculaceae bacterium | reverse complement strand
GCACGCACAAAGTCCATGTCTATGAACATAGCCTCGTCGTCGCCCTTGTCCTTCAGCTTGAGCTGATCCTGGAAACGCTCGTACTGGTCGATAGGGTCGTTCAGCTCGCTATATGCATTTGCGAGCTCCTTGCCGCATACGAAGAGCTCGAAACGCTCTGTGAGCTCAGGATTCGTGCGATGACGCTTTGTGAGCGGTGACATCTCCACAGGGTAGTCCGTGATGAATGTAGGCTGCACAAGGTGCTTCTCGCAGTATTCTCCGAAGATGGCGTCGATAAGTTTGCCCTTTCCGAATGAAGGGTCTGTCTCCACATGGAGTTTCTTGCAGGTCTCGCGGAGTTCGTCCTCAGACATGCCCGCTACGTCAACTCCTGCATATTCCTTGATCGCCTCAAGGATAGGGAGGCGGCGGTACGGTGGCTTGAAGTCAACCTGATTCTCGCCGATTGTGACAACAGTCTGGTTGTGGAGTTTCATGGCAATCTTCTCCAGCATCTTCTCAACGAATTCCATCATCCAGATATAGTCCTTGTACGCCACATAGATCTCCATGCAGGTAAACTCAGGGTTGTGGGTCTTGTCCATACCCTCGTTGCGGAAGTCCTTCGCGAACTCATATACTCCGTGGTATCCGCCAACGATAAGCCTCTTGAGGTAGAGTTCGTTGGCGATACGAAGATAAAGAGGAATATCGAGAGCGTTGTGGTGAGTGATGAAAGGACGTGCTGTAGCACCGCCCGGGATGCTCTGGAGGATAGGAGTCTCCACCTCAAGGCAGCCGGCCTCATTGAAGTACTCGCGCATCGTTGCCACGATCTGGCTTCTCTTGATGAAGGTCTCGCGCACCTGAGGATTCACGATAAGGTCCACATATCTCTGTCTGTACTTGAGTTCAGGATCCGAGAAAGCGTCGAACACCTCGCCGTCCTTCTCCTTCACGATAGGGAGGACGCGGAGCGACTTGCTCAGGAGAGTGAGCTCCTTTGCGTGGATGGAAAGCTGGCCGGTCTTGGTGATGAATGCGAATCCCTTGATTCCCACGATGTCACCAATGTCGAGGAGCTTCTTCCAAACGGTGTTGTACATAGTCTTGTCTTCGCCAGGGCAGATCTCGTCGCGGTTGACATAGATCTGGATGCGTCCTGTCTCATCCTGGAGTTCTCCGAATGAAGCGGCTCCCATGATACGCCTTGACATGATTCGGCCGGCGATCACCACATCCTGGAAATTGCCCTTTTCTTCATCATACTCAGCCTTTATCTGTGCCGCTGATGTGTTGATAGGGTACAATGCTGCAGGATAAGGCTCGATTCCGAGTTCTCTGAGCTTTGCGAGCGATTCTCTTCTGAAAAGCTCCTGCTCGTTGAGTTCCATGATACTCATATTCTGTTATATGTTTATATTGTTAATATTCGTTTGACGCAAAACATGCAAATTTAGCATAAATTATCATAACTCCGTCCGGCTATACCAAAATATTGCTATTCCGAACCTGATTCCTTCATATTTCCAAACATTTTCCTTACCTTTGTATGCTATGCCGATTGAAAAGGAGTGGAAATATAGGGAAAGCGGTGATCCTGCGACTGTAAGGCAGCTTTCATCTGAACTGGGAGTGGACCCCGTACTGGCGGAACTTCTGGTCCAAAGGGGAGTGCACACCTTCGAGCAGGCTCGTGCCTTCTTCCGCCCGAATCTTGATGACCTTTACGATCCGTTTCTGATGGCGGATATGGACAAGGCCGTCGAGAGGGTACATCAGGCGGTGGCCTCACAGGAGAAGATCCTCGTATATGGAGACTACGATGTGGACGGAACGACTGCCGTGTCGCTCGTATATTCCTTCCTCCATCGTCTGACCAGTCAGGTGGATTTCTATATTCCAGAAAGATACGACGAGGGTTACGGAGTGTCTTACAAGGGCATAGACTGGGCTTCGGAGAACGGCTTCAAGCTCATCATCACCCTCGACTGCGGAATCAAGGCTAACGAGAAGGTGGAATATGCAGGGGAGAAGGGCATAGACATGATCATATGCGACCACCATCTTCCTGAAAACGAACTTCCGAAGGCTGTCGCCGTCCTTGACCCGAAGAGGGAGGACTGCAATTATCCTTTCGACGATCTGTCAGGTTGTGGAGTCGGTTTCAAACTTGTACAGGCCTATGCGGCAAGGTACGGAATCCCGTTCGAGACCCTGATACCACTTCTGGACCTTCTCGTCGTCAGCATTGCCTCTGACCTCGTGTCAGTCACTGACGAGAACAGAATTCTTGCACACTTCGGTCTCAAGCAGCTGAACTCGCATCCTCGTGAGGGACTCCTTGCGATGATCCAGCTTTCCGGACTGGAGCCGAACCACCTCACGATCGACGACATCGTCTTCAAGATCGGACCGCGCATCAATGCGGCAGGCCGAATGGAGTCTGGAAGAATCGCGGTGGAACTTCTCACCGCTTCAAATGCGGCTGAGGCGATAAGGATCGGAACAGAGATCAACGAGCACAACAACGAAAGAAAGAACATCGACCGCCGCATCACTCAGGAGGCTCTTGAGATGGTGCGCAGCGGAAACTGCCTGAGCGGTGATAATGCGACCATCGTATATAATCCTCTGTGGCACAAGGGTGTGGTGGGAATCGTAGCCTCGCGTCTTGTGGAGGCCTTCTATAAGCCAACGATAGTATTTACTAAATCACAGGGCGGTCTGGTGACCGGCTCGGCACGAAGTGTACACGGTTTCGACCTGTATGACGCCATTGAAAGTTGTGCTGACCTTCTGGAGAACTTCGGCGGACATCTTTACGCTGCCGGACTGACTCTTAAGGAAGAGAACATCCCGGCTTTCTGTGAGAGAATCGAGAAGGCGATCTCCGGCACCATCATTCCTGAAATGCAGACCCCAGTAGTGGAGGTGGACGCAAACCTGAACTTCTCCCAGATCACTCCTAAGTTCCTCAGGATCCTCAAGCAGTTCCAGCCGTTCGGTCCGGGCAACCATGCTCCGGTCTTCCGCACAGACAACGTCTATGACAACGGCATGGGCCGCAAGGTGGGAGCGGAAGGAGGTCACCTCAAGCTAGAACTCATTCAGGAATCACATCCGTACCATCATATCTCGTCCATAGCCTTCAATATGGCCGACTTCTATGACAGCATCAAGGCCGGCAACCCGATAGACGTCTGCTACTCCATCGTGGA
>CAZMNZ010000181.1:0-3257 GCA_964567765.1 uncultured Muribaculaceae bacterium | reverse complement strand
TGCCATAGCGGTTTATACAGATATTTCTTGTGAGTTCGCTCACAGCCATCACCTTGTCTGCCGCCATCATACCCTTTGTCTCAAGGTCAACCACGCGCGTATCCACCTGGTCGTCGCTCGCACGGTCGTATGAAGTCGCGTGCATATGCACCACGAGAGGCTTTCCTGTGAGCTGCTTTGCTGCGATTCCGGCAAGATATGTGAGCCAGTCATGGGCGTGGATAACGTCGAACTGGTCCTTGTACTGGAGAGCGATGGTCGCACCCACCATTGCATAGCGGGCAACCTCCTCCATAAGGTTTGCTCCATATTTTCCGGAGAACTTATATTTCTGGCCATACTGTACGCGGAAGCCCTTAATCTGCCTCTTGCGTTCCTCTTCAACTATCTTGGTGAAGTCCTGCGGATCCACATAAGGCACCATGTTCGTGCCGATGTGCACGAACTGAACCTTGCCGAGGAACTCATCCACTGTAGCGCTGACAGTGTCGATGGCCACGTCGCTGGCGTTGATGATCTTGACCGCGCTCTCATCCTCGTCTCCCGAAGCGGAAGGCATCACGAAAAGCACGTCAACATCGTTATAGGCAAGACCCTTGGTCATACCGTAGCAGGCTGTACCGAGACCTCCTGCAATGTGAGGAGGGAACTCCCATCCGAACATCAATACTCTCATTATCTATCCTCCTTCTTATTTATACTGTTTCATTATGTATACAATATGCAGCAGAGCCGCTGTGCTTGTCGCCGAAGCGATCGCGCCATGCGGCTCGTGCGGAGGGTCTCCGTCATAGAGTTCGGAGAATGCACCTACGCCGTGCTTGCTGATGTCTTCAAAGAATCCCTCGACCAGATACTTCGCCCTTCCATAGAAGGTGCTTCCCATCATACGGAAGCATACATCTATATAAGGAGCAAGCATCTGAGGGAAGGCACATCCCTGATGGTAAGCGAGGTCACGGTCGATCTGCGAGCCCTCGTACACACCTCTATATGCCTCATTACGAGGTGAAAGCGACCTGAGTCCCCTCCTGGTCACGAGTTCTGCGTTGATGGTCATCATCACCTCAGAAGCCACCTCGTCGTCAATCGGCGAGTATTCGAGATAAACAGGGAAGAGGAGGTTAGGACGGACTGCCTGATCCACAGGGCCATTGCCCACATAGTCAGCAAGATATCCCCACTCCGGCTTCCAGAATGTAGGCTGGAAGTTCTCCTTCACCAGGTCACGGACTGGAGTCCAGCGAGCCACGAACGCGTTGTCCTTCTTCGGGCCGTACTTGTTCTCCATATCGATGGCGAAGCAGAGTGCGTTGTACCAGAACGCATTGGTCTCAACCTGATAGCCGGCTCTTTCAGTCACCGGACGACCATATACATATGCGTTCATCCATGAAAGTGCGACACCGTCCATCTGCGCCCAGAGAAGTCCGTTCGGATGCATTGCGATTTCCTTTCTGCATCCGGGAGCATAGCTCTCTATGATCTTCTTGAGGGTCTCGCCGTACTTCTTCCATATCTGCTTCTCCTTGCCGGAGAAACGGATGTACTGCTGGATGGCATCAGTCAGGCGGAGAGGAGCCTCGCACTGAGTGGTACGACGGAAAAGACGCTCCTGTTCATCCTCGATGAGAGTGTCGAGAATCATCTCGAAGTCCTCGCAATTGCCGTCAGCGTAAAGAGTCAGTCCAGGAAGAGACATCACGGTCTCTCTCAGAAGTCCTGTCTCAAGCCATGAGAAACCGGCGTTGATGCGGGTCTTGTCACCCTTCTGGAGTTTGAACATCTTGGCATTGTGAACAAGGAGATCCTCATACGACTCGATGGTATCCATCTTCTTCAGAGTGTCGGTGAACTTCCTCTTGAGTCCCTTAGGATTGACCTCTGCCACAGAAGCGGAGAAGACTACAGACTCGCCCGGCTTCATCTCAAGAGAGAACGAACCCGGCACGAAGAGGTCTTCCCTGCAGTCGAATCCGCGGCGATACTCGTCAGAGTAGGTCACACCGCTGTACCAGTAAGGCTGATACTTGAACGCTGCCGGTGAAGAAAGCTGCATATTAAGGTAAGGGAAGCCGTTATAGAGACGGAATGCGACACCGCCAGCAACCTCATCATATCCGGTGTAGGCCTCCGAATTCTGGTTTGTGAGGCTATGGATACTTCTGAATGCCAGAAATGGTTTGAGGTTGAGAGTGAGTTTTGACGGAGCCTCAAGAAGTTCGTACTTGATCAGAACCTGGTCTGTGTCGGGAACCATCATAATGGTCTTTGTGAAGAGGATTCCACCGACCTTGTAGGTCACGATTGGAACAGGATTAGCATCAAAATCCACTATGTACTTGTGTCCTTTCGGATCATAAGTATCACCATAGCAATGGATTCCGAGGTTGAACTGCTTTCCTCTCAGGATGAGGCTCTCGTCGAGTGCGGAAAGGAGCATGAACTTTCCTCCTCCCAGTTCCTCGACAGGAACGGCAAGCAGTCCGTGGTAGCGGCGCGTGTTGCAGGTCACGATGGACGTGTTGCAGTACGCACCCGTCTCGTTGGCGACGATGAGTTCGCGCTTGAGCGAGTACTCAAGGTTAACGAGTTCGGACTTGTTGAATTTCAGAAATGCCATAAACTATATTGTTTTATATTCAATTTTAATCTTCAGATCCCTCGACAGGTTCGGGATGACAGCCGGCGTCAGTCCAGTTTTTTCAGAACGACAGCGGTGCGGGCAGGGAGATAGAGATATAAGGTCTCATCATATTTTCCGTTTCCGTTGGCGTTCTTCTCAGGTACACTAAAATGCACCTCTCCAGTCTTTAGTCTGGAGAAGCCGTCAAATTCGTTTTCGTCTGTATTCAATACCGCCTCATATTTTCCTGCAGGAGCCGCGAAGCCATAATCGGCAAAGGAAGCGGTGGGGTTGAAATTGAGCGCAAAGATACAATTTTTTCTTTTGAAAATCAGTATCTTTTTCTCTTCATCCTGCACAAAAAGTTCCGGCTTCTCATCAAGAACGCCTTCCTGCTGCGCCAGGTGTATCATTGCCTTGTCAAAATTTCTCAAATATCTGTATCTCAGATAGTCCGGTTCTGCAAGAGACCACTGCCTTCTTGCATGTTTATATGACCATCCGTTTCCTTCACGAGGGAAGTCGATCCACTCAGGATGACCGAACTCGTTACCCATGAAGGTGAGGTAGCCGTTGCCGCAGGTAGCCATGGTCACAAGGCGTATCATCTTATGAAGAGCCATTCCCCTGT
>CAZMNZ010000180.1:0-3364 GCA_964567765.1 uncultured Muribaculaceae bacterium | reverse complement strand
TCCGCTTGATGAGCAGTTCCAGTTCTATGATATGCCTAAGGAACTTCAGGCTGTGCAGCAGGAAGACTACTTCAAGGACTGGACATTGTGGTCAGTCGATCCGTTCCATACGACAAATTGGGTGAGGACAAACCGTGGAACCGTCAGGTTCGCGGAAGGAACCGACCTGCTGTTCAATGCGAATGGTGATTCGGTGACCGATATCAGCAAGGCGGATCCGAGCAAGACGATGGAGGTGATATCCATGACAGGCATGTTCCCTGAGATAAAGAAGACTTATGGAATGGAAACCGATGCCATAGATTTCCATTATTATGAGGGTTATATCTATTCTCTCATGACGATGTTCGGCAAGACTTCAGTGGAGGGCAAGGATGCTTATCCTACCAATGCTTATCTGTATTACAATACTTCCAATGGTGGATTGTCACCATATCTGGAGAACTTTGCGATGCTGGGTGGTTTTGTGAGAAATCCTATCGACAGGGATTCAAAGGATATCATCGCTTTCGTGGGCAACCCGACATCAAGTGCGGACTACCTTGCAATGTGTCTGTGCTGGTTCGAGGATGATGAATACAGCAGCAATGGTTATCTGTTTGAGGAAGAGGGTCATGCTTATCCTATCCTGATAGATCCTTCTTCTGATTATGCGGACGGTGAGATCGGGAATATAGTCCCTTCCGCTTCAAGCAAGGTGGTTGCTAAGATGCTCCAAAGGGGTCAGACTAACTGTGTGGAGACGGCTGACGGTTTCGTGAAATCGACAATCGACAGCTTCAATGCTCTGCCATACAACTATATGGAAAATCTTACCGATGTCAAGGTTGTAATGGACAAACCTGTTGCAGAGTATTCCGTTAATGAAGCATCTGCAGATGTCATCTATGCTGCTCCGAATGGAAAGCTTAAGTTCATCGAGAGATCTCTTAGATAATTTTGAATTTAAATATGATTAAAAGATTCTCAATAATCTTTTCTGTAGTCATCTGCGCAGTAGCCTGCGCAGATGAACTGCATGAAGAAGTGTCGTCGTCTTGTGACAATGGTGCTGTTATGACCAAGGTGATAAATACTCCATCCGACAGTCAGGAGGGCGTGCTTCTTCTTTGCATGGAGGAGGCTGCTGTGGAGGCTTTTGTGGCGGGTGATGAGTCTTTCGTCGAAGCTGTTTCCGGAAA
The DNA here is from genome assembly GCA_964567765.1 of uncultured Muribaculaceae bacterium. Classification (GTDB taxonomy): domain Bacteria; phylum Bacteroidota; class Bacteroidia; order Bacteroidales; family UBA932; genus Cryptobacteroides. The sequence continues at coordinate 2,183 of CAZMNZ010000180.1, read as the reverse complement.
GATGCAGCTTAAATCCTTCTCTCCGATGTTTGTCGTGAGGGAGGATAAGGCTGAGATAGCCAGAAAGCACAATCTTCACAGATGGTTCAGACTTGAGTTTGAGGGAATGGATCTGAACGGAGCTGCTGCCAAGCTTTCTGCCTTTGATGCCGTGGCTAAGGTTCAGTTCAACAAGGCTGTCAAGCCGGCATCTGACTGCAGGTTCACTCCGTATTCCGAGCCAGATGTGAGCCAGATGGCCGTGTCAGATCTTCCTTTCAATGACCCTATGCTCGGTGATCAATGGCACTACATCAATACCGGAAGTGCAGAGGTTTCAAATTCATCTTTTGCAGGCGGTGATATTGCTGTGAAGGATGCCTGGAAGCTTACCGGTGGCGATCCGAGCATTGTGGTAGCGATTATCGACAGCCCGGTGAAATATGACCATCCTGATCTTGCACCGAATATGTGGAAAAACGAGGATGAGATTGCCGGTAACGGAGTGGATGACGACGGAAATGGATTTGTGGATGATATTTATGGGTGGAACTGTGTGTCCTGCTCTCCGACCCTCTGGAACGAAGGAGGCAAGAAGAAGTATGAATATAGGAACGGAGGAATATCATGGAATACTGCTGAGGCTTCCGGACATGGAACACATGTGGCCGGAGTGGTCGCTGCTGTCAACGGTAACGGAACCGGTGTGTGCGGAGTGGCTGGCGGAACTGGCAACGGAGATGGTGTCAGGATGATGAACTGTCAGATATTCGAGGGCAGCAGAACGAATTTGGAATCCACTGCTATAGCCTTCCAGTATGCTGCCGATAACGGCGCCAGTGTGGCACAGTGCTCATTCGGACTCATTGGAGCTGAGTATGAGTCCGACTCGGAATATGAGATGTCATACGGAGCTGAGCATGATGCTGTGAATTATTTTATGGACAAGAACAACAACAACAGCAAGGTTCTTGACGGTAACATTGTGATTGCTGCTGCAGGAAACGAGCGCAATCCGTTTTCGAGTTATCCTGCTGCTATGCAGGATGTGGTTTCCGTGACAGGATTGGGACCGGATTATCTTCCTGCTACCAATTATACCAATTACGGCCCGGGATGTAATATCGCGGCTCCTGGTGGAGACTTCTACATTGGATATATCTACGATTTTGCACAGAACAGAAGCCAGGTTCTCTCGACATTCATCAATACCATACATCATTCAGACCTTGATTCATCCGGTCATGATTATGTGTATATGCAGGGAACATCGATGGCATGCCCTCATGTGTCCGGCGTGGCAGCTCTCGGACTCTCATATGCCTATAAACTTGGAAAGAAATTTACCCGGGAGGAGTTCATATCGATGCTTCTTACTTCTGTGAACGACATCGATTCAAGAATGGTTGACAATACCATGAAGACCTGCGGTTATGAGAACGGTTCAAAGGTGCCGGAGGCCAATCTCGGAAACTATCGTGGAAAGATGGGTACTGGTGCTGTGGATGCCTGGAAACTGCTTATGGCGGTGGAAGGCACTCCGACCTTGACTGTGCTTGCCGGAAGGTCCAAGAGGTATGACCTTTCTCCTTATTTCGGCACGACCAATGTCAAGTATCTGAGTGTTGAGGCAGATGCCGGTACGAGGGCCGCTCTCGGTCTCGAAACTGACCCTGAAATTGACCTTGAAGGCAGTTTCCCGACCAAGCCGTTGAAGTTGAACCCGACAAAGATCGGATCAGGAAAGATCGTGGTCAAGGCTATTGCCGGCTATGACGAGGATGGAGTCGTTGACGGTGAATCCCATATAGGAGGAATGGAAATCACCAGAACCATATCGGTGATGTCACGCGGAGTGGTAAGCGATAACGGCGGATGGCTGTAGGCAGTTGTCATCCTGATTTTTTCAATTGTCATCCTGATTTTTTCAATTGTCATCCTGATTTTTTCAGTTGTCATCCTGAGCGAAGCGAAGGATCTTTAACCTGTAAAGAAAATGAAAAGAATAATAAACATATGTCTGTCAGCAGTCCTTCTTGCAGGGCTTGCCGTTTCATGTGAAAAGGCTCCGAAGGTGGAAGAAGGAATTGTTGCTGAATGGCAACTCATGGAAATGACCGGTTATGAAGCCGCTTCACTTCCTTCCGTTTACATCGAATTCAAGGCTGACAGGACCTTCGACCTCTATCAGAAGGTCGGCGATG
>CAZMNZ010000179.1:0-3375 GCA_964567765.1 uncultured Muribaculaceae bacterium | reverse complement strand
TGGCGTGCAGGATGATTGCAGCCGGGATGGATGTCAGACAGGTTGCCGATCTGACTGGGCTTAGCGACGAGACACTACAGGAAGCCCTGAACATCGGAAATTGATCTTGCGCGGATGTGCACGGATAATCATTCCTTGCCAGCCGCGATCTATCGTTTATATATCAGTGAAAAAGCCAAAGGTCAACTCCCATGGCTTTTTCACTGTTTTCTAAAGTACTGCATCTGGATCTGAACGGTTTGTGCGTTGAACTTTACTCTTTTGAATTTATAGACAGGCGTCAGACCTGTTCCCCATGACGCAGGTCTGACGAACGTTGTGAAAACATTAAAAAAAAGAAATCAGACTAAAAAAGAGACTGAAAAGTGTTCCAGGTACCCCGAAAATACAGGGTACCTGGAACACTTTTACGGCTTTTTCGTCACAGGTTTACATCATGCCGCCCATTCCGCCGGCTGGCATTGCCGGAGCTGGGGCTGGCTCAGGGATGTCTGCGATTGCGCACTCGGTTGTGAGAAACATTCCGGCAACTGACGCTGCGTTCTCCAGGGCCACGCGGGACACCTTGGTCGGGTCGATCACACCGGCCTCGAACATGTTCACATATTCGTCTGTGCGGGCATTATATCCGAAGTCGCCCTTACCTTCGCGGATCTTGTTGATGATCACGCTTCCCTCGACACCTGCGTTGGCAGCGATCTGACGGAGAGGCTCCTCGATGGCGCGTGCCACGATGTGGATACCAGTAGTCTCGTCCTCGTTCACTCCCTTGAGGTCGGCAAGCAGCTGGGATGCACGGATATATGCAACTCCACCACCAGGCACGATTCCTTCCTCGACAGCAGCACGTGTTGCGCTGAGAGCATCCTCCACGCGATCCTTCTTCTCCTTCATCTCAACCTCTGTCGCTGCTCCTACATAGAGGACAGCCACGCCGCCTGCAAGTTTTCCCAGACGCTCCTGGAGTTTCTCACGGTCGTAGTCAGAAGTAGTGGTCTCGATCTGCTTGCGGATGAGGTCGGCGCGCTCCTGAATCGCATCAGCGGCACCGGCACCGTTCACCACTGTGGTGTTGTCCTTGGTAACGACCACCTTCTCTGCCTTTCCGAGCATGTCGAGAGTCGTGTTCTCAAGAGTGAAGCCCCTCTCCTCAGAAATCACCATACCACCTGTGAGGACAGCGATGTCCTGAAGCATCTCCTTGCGACGGTCTCCGAAGCCCGGAGCCTTCACGGCAGCGATCTTCAGGGTTCCGCGGAGTTTGTTCACAACGAGAGTGGTGAGTGCCTCGCCATCCACATCCTCAGCGATGATAAGGAGTGACTTGCCCTCACGAGCGATTGGCTCAAGAACAGGGAGAAGATCCTTCATAGTGGAAACCTTCTTATCAGTCAGAAGCACATATGGAGTGTCGAGAACCGCCTCCATCTTGTCACCGTTGGTCATGAAGTATGGAGAGATATATCCTCTGTCGAACTGCATACCCTCAACCACCTTGACCTCTGTCTCAGTTCCCTTGGCCTCCTCGACTGTGATCACGCCGTCCTTCTTCACCTTGGACATAGCGTCGGCGATGAGTTTTCCGATGTAGTTGTCATTGTTTGCGGAGATTGTGCCGACCTGCTCGATCTTGGCATAATCCTCGCCGACTTCCTGGCTCTGAGCGCGAAGGCTCTCCACCACGGCTGCCACAGCCTTGTCGATACCTCTCTTGAGGTCCATAGGATTGGCTCCGGCTGTAACGTTCTTCAGACCGACGTTGATGATGGCCTGAGCAAGAACAGTTGCTGTTGTAGTACCGTCTCCAGCCTGGTCATTGGTCTTTGAAGCGACCTCCTTCACCATCTGGGCGCCCATGTCCGCGAACTGATCCTCAAGTTGGATCTCCTTTGCAACGGTCACACCGTCCTTAGTCACCTGAGGTGCACCGAACTTCTTGGCGATAACTACATTGCGGCCCTTAGGTCCGAGGGTCACCTTCACTGCATCTGCAAGTGCGTCTGCGCCTTCCTTCATCTTGGCGCGCGCATCCATATTAAATTTTATATCTTTTGCCATAATCTTAAAGTATTGCCAAAATATCGGACTGTTTCATGATGAGGTAGTCCTTTCCCTCCACAGACACCTCTGTGCCTGCATATTTGCCGTATATTACGACGTCGCCCACCTTCACTTCCATAGGCTCGTCCTTCTTTCCGGGACCTGCCGCCACTACTGTTCCCTGCTGTGGTTTTTCCTTTGCCGTGTCAGGAATATAGAGTCCTGACGCTGTCTGGGTCTCTGCGGCCTTTGGCTCGACTACGACCCTGTCTGCTAATGGTCTGATCATAATTATTTTAATGTTTTGTTGTATTTCAGGTTTAAAGATCCTTCGCTTCGCTCAGGATGACAATGGCAACCGTAGAGCGACGACTCAGGGTGACGAATGGATATCGGACAAACAAAATGCCAGTCCCGAAAGACTGACATTTTGTCATATTACAGATGTCTCGACTCGCTACACTCGCTCGACATGACAGGATGAGAAATCGCTCGAAATGACAGGAGAAACAGCCTGACATGACAGGAGAGGGTCGAAGAGATGACAGATTATTTCACTCCAAACCTATACACACAGACATGAGAGTACTCCTCGCCAGGATTCAGGAGAGTAAGCGGCACAAGCCGCGATCACGCTGAAAAATCTTTTCATCATATATTGGTTTTAGTCTTTAAGATTGCAACTATAGGAATTATCTGTTCATCATCAGCCTGAAATGCCAGAGCATGACGCCTACTGATACCGAAACATTGAGAGAGTGCTTCGTGCCGTACTGCGGAATTTCCAGAGAAAAATCCGAAGCATCGACAACCTCCTGAGAGACACCGGAGACTTCGTTTCCGAAGACGACCGCATATTTCCGTCCCTTTTCCGGAACAAATCCGTCCAGCATGACGGATTTCGCAGTCTGCTCGGCACTGACGATCGTATATCCCTCCTCCTTGAGCCTGCGGACTGCATCCATAGTGTCACGCACATATTCCCATTCCACGCTTTCCTCTGCACCCAGGGCCGATTTATGGATCTCAGCAGAAGGCGGCACAGCGCATATACCGCAGAGCCATACCTTGTCGATCTTGAACGAATCCGCAGTGCGGAAAGCGGATCCGACATTATAAGCGCTGCGCACGTTGTCAAGGACTATGACTATGCCCGAATCAGGCAGTTCCTTATATTCTTCTGCGGTCACCCTGCCAAGTTCTATATTCAAAAGTTTCCTATTGTGCATAAAAAGAAAAAAGTTATCGACACAAAGGTAATATAAAAACAAAAATTGTGTAATTCTCAAGTTTGACACTTGTCAAACAAAAAACAAGGTTTATATAGAGGTCTCA
>CAZMNZ010000178.1:0-3422 GCA_964567765.1 uncultured Muribaculaceae bacterium | reverse complement strand
AAGCCTGCTATCCTCTCGGACGTTTGATGTCCAGAGCTCTGTCAGGCTATCGTATGCTCTGATCAATACGTATGTTTTTCGAAATTCAAGCGATGACTTGATAGTTTTCAGTATATATTTTTCTAAATTTGTCAGTCAGTGCTGAAAATATTTGCATAATGGGGGGGGGGCAGTCCTTGACTTTGAAAGTTCTATTACAACTTATTAACTAATTAAACTAACGTTATGAAAAAGATTGTATGCTCTATCGCTACAGCGCTGATGTGCCTTTGTACATATGCGCAGAAACCGGTTGTGGTTGTTGATTATTTCACTTCTCCTTCATGCACTGAGGCTGGTGTTTCAGCATTGCGAGGCCATGTGATTGCAGGCCTTGCTGCGACAAACCGTGTAAACCTCATCGATGTGGAGACCGAGGCTTCGCTCGCGCTTGAGGCAGACCGCCGCTCTTCAGAGATGGCAATGGAAGATCAGACTGCGCGTATGGGTGCGATGAAGACGCTGGGTGCCAACTATATCATCACAGGCGTCGCATCAAAAATCAGTGCTGACAAGAAAGTGACAGACGAGGGTAATGTGTACTACAACGGTAATGTTGTATATTCTCTCAAGGTCGTGAATGCTGAGGACGGCACACTCGTCGGAGCGGAGACTTATACCTATGCAGACCTGACAGGAAGCACCGGTTCGACTTCAGAAGAGGCTACCGTGGCAACCTTGCAGAAGGCAGAAAAAGCTATGAAGGTATTCGTGTCAAAGTTCTTCAAGGTAAAGGGCCTTATCGTTGAAATGGGCGAAATGAAAGGCGGTAAGGCAAAGAACTGCTATATCAATCTTGGAACTGCTGCGGGCGTAGAAAAGGGTCAGAAGTGCGAGGTCTTTGAAGTGAAGACAATCGCAGGCCGCGAGGCTGAGACTCAGATCGGTGTCATTTCAATTGAGGAAGTCATGGCTGATGACCTGTCAAACTGCAAGTTCGTTTCAGGAGCAAAGGAAATCGTTGCTGCATTCCAGGCAGGACATGAACTCCGTCTTGAGACGAAGGAAAAGGTGGATGTCCTTAATAAGATGGGCGGCTTACTGAACGCTCTTTAATATATATACGGCGAAGTCACCGGGAGGTGGCTTCGCTGGCCAATTTAATATACTGAACAAATGAAAAGACAGTTTACTATTCTATCCCTTCTGTGTCTTTCGGCCTTTGCCCTTTCGGCTCAGACATATCCTCAGATAGTCACTTATGAGTCGTCTGACGGAGTGGCTGCTACTTTCACATCTGTCGGAGTCGCGGAAAAATCCAAGGCAACGGCGGAAAATGCGGCAGCTTCATTGTTCTATACACTTTTCTATGTGGGTGTGGATGGAATCAATGACGGAAGGCCTCTGGTGACCACAGATAATAAGGAGTATGTCAACATGTTCCTGAATTCCCGCTATCCGTTCTTTGTGCGTTCCAATGAGGAACTCGGCAAGCCGGAGAAGAATGCCAACAGGCTTTATCAGGGGAACTACAGGATCACTATCGTGTACAGTAACCTCATCAAGGATCTTGAGAGGAACAAGCTCTATAAGTCTCGCGAACCGGAAGTCAAGTATAGTGATGTGGAGTTTGAGGAAGGAATGGTACTGCCGACTATAATGGTCGTTCCGTACAAGCGTGACGGTGAAACCTATGCATCCATCCTGGAAGCTGACTTTGACCGTAGGATTGCCGTCAGCAAGGTTCAGGACGGATTTGAATCGCGTAATGCAACGACTGTCGATGTCGAAGCAAAGCTGGCGGCTGTCAAGAGGAATGCCCAGTTCGGAGCGAATGATGCCGATTCGAACGACAAGCAGCTCCTGATGAATTCCGGTTCGGATGTGTATGTGGTGGTAGATCTCAGAAAGGATGTGACTTCGGAGGGCTCCAAGGTCTCCCTCATCATGAAGGCCTATGAGACTGCTACCGGAAGCGTACTTGCCTCCAAGGATGCCATAACCAAGCGTTTCGCAACCGCTTCCACTGATGTCCTCTGTTCTTATGCTGTCAAGGATAACCTTCAGGCTTTCCTGGATGACATATGCAAGAACTTCTCAAGGCAGGCTTCAAACGGCAAGAAGGTAACCCTCCAGTTTGCCATGGATGGAGCGTCATCGATGACAATGAGCGACCGCGTGGGACCGAACAACTATCCGCTTTCGAACCTCATCCACCAGTGGGTGCGCAAGAATTCTCACAACGGAAAATATCATCTGCAGGGAATCGTCGATACAAGTGTCATCTTTGACTATGTAATCGTTCCTCCTCGTGATGCAGACGGTCTTGCCATGGACGCTGCGCAGTTCGGCTTCATGATAGAGGCCTGGCTGAATGACACTGTGGGAGTCCCTTGCTCAAGCCGTTTTGACGGTACAACCATCTATATAACAATACTTTAGTTATGAAGAAGATCATATTGTCGTTGTGTCTTGCAGCAGTTGCTGCCGCAATGTTCGCTCAGGAACCTCAGTGGGTAACAAGAAGGCCTGTTGCAGATGGGAAATACCTTGGGATCGGAATGGCTCCTCTGTCAGATCAGGACTGCAGGAACAAGGCTGTATCCAATGCCATGATGGATATAGCTTCCCAGATAAGCGTAAGCATAGAGACATCGTCTTTTATGCAGACTCTGGATGTGGACGGACGCTCAAAGGAACTGTTTGAGGAAAAGGTCAAGTCTAAGATGGCTGCCAACATACAGGGGCAGGAGCTGAAGGATTCCTACCAGTCTGCCACTCATTATTATGTCTATTATGAGCTGGACAGGAAGAAGTACGAGAAGCATGTGGCCTCCCAAAAGAAGAAAGGCACTGAACTCGGTCTGGACTACTATTCGAAAGGACGTGCAGCTGAAGCTTCTCACAGTTATGCCAATGCCGTGAAGCTTTATGCAAAGGGACTGGAGGTTATCGAGCCGTACCTGTATCTGGATCTTTCAGTTCAGTATGAAGGCCGTAAAATAGATCTTCCGACAGAACTGTACAATGCCTGCATCGGAGTGTTCAGCGGTCTGGAGCTTGTCCAGAATGTGACGGAGGTCGGAGTCGAGGCGTTCAAGCCGTGCGGCGAGCCGCTTGCTGTGTGCCTCAGCAAGGCGGGACAGGTGATCCCGAATGTGACCCTCAAGGCTTCGTTCACAACTGGAGACGGCGTGACCACTCCTGAGACAAAGACAGACTACACCGGTACAGCCGTATTCTATGTGACCAATGTGACATCAAAACAGCCGATCCAGACAGTCGAAGTAAGGATAGACGAGTCTTTCATCGAGGATATCCCGGCTTCATATCGTGAGCTGATCGATACATCTGCATGGCCTGGCGCCACATTCACTCTTGTGCTGGTGAGCAGTAACTACACTGCATACTACATGGTGGAGAAGAATGATATTGAGAGCTGC
>CAZMNZ010000177.1:0-3493 GCA_964567765.1 uncultured Muribaculaceae bacterium | reverse complement strand
GCACAAAAAAAGGGAAAGCTTAGTACATCGCACCGCTACGACCTCCTACCCTTGCTACGGTCAAGTCCTGGGGGAATTCGGAGGGAGCTGGTCGTGTACGACTTTCCCGACTGCAAAATTAGACAAATTTTCCCGACCTGCAAAAATTATTTATATTTCTGACACTCTTTCGTTTTTTTTGCTCTCTCAATAGAGCCTTGAAAGAAGTCGATGCTTTTACCTTTTTCAAGAAAAATCAGCCTCTTTAATGCTCTGAGAATCAGCGTTTTGATTCACGGGGGGGGGTATACTCAAAAATTACTTTGGACTTTCCTTGCGTTTGCGCGCAAATGTGCCTATATTTGCATGAATTATTGGGACTAACTATGCCCTGTTATGAGGTGAAAATAAAAATTCTAACGATGATAAGACTTAAGAAGGTTTTGCTATTCGGCTTGATTTTCCTATGCGGAGCGCTAAGCACTTTCGCACAGGATTTCACTGATACCCTTACGGTCTATTTCCCGATGAGCAGGTCTGATTTCAATCCACTCTACATGGATAACGGAAAGCGCAGTGATCAGTTCCTTGAGCATGCGCGATCGCTCAGTTCAAACAGCTTCTTCCGTGTCTACAGGGTGGATTTTGTAGGATCGGCTTCACCGGACGGACCTGAGGCGTTCAATGCCGCTCTCGCTCGGAGACGTGCAGACAATCTGGTCAAGTATCTTCACAAGAAGGTCGAATTCCCCGATTCTGTCGTTTACGTTTCGACAGTAACTGAGGACTGGGATGCTCTTGCAGGTATAGTCAAAGCTGACAAGGATGTCCCTCAGCATGAGGATGTGCTCGCTGTAATCGGCAATGTCGAGTTGGGAGATGGCAGGGAATCAGAGTTGAAGAAGAACTATCCTGCCTCCTGGGTATATATGGCCAAGGAACATTTCCCATTCATGCGAAGCTTTACCATCTACATGCATATCGGTGTCGAGTACCCGGAAATTCATGAGGTGGAAAATGAACTGGACATGATGTTGCAGGCCGATGAGGAACTCGTCATCGAGCAGGATTTCTTCAGGATGCAGACAAAGGACACTGTTGCAGTTCTGCCTATGCCTTGGAAACATGAACTTACCGTCAAGACAAACGGCGTAGGCTTGGCGATGGGGCAGATCAACGTGGCTGCTGAGTATGACATCGCACCTCATTGGTCCATTGCAGTGCCGTTCTACTATTCCGGAGGATACAACTACTTCTCAAAGACCATTAAGTTCAGGGGTATAGTCCTCCAGCCAGAGGCAAGATATTACTTCAATGCCGACCTTGCCAATGACGGCTGGTATGTGGGCGCACATCTGGGATTAGGCTGGTACAACTTCGCTGTCAACGGTGACTACCGAATCCAGGATCACGGCGGAAAGCGTCCTGCCTGGGGAGGTGGAATCGGCGGTGGATACACCATGCAGTTCAAGAAGCATCCGGCCTGGGGTATGGAGTTCGCTCTCGGTGCAGGTGTCTACGATGCCCTGTATGACAAGTTCTACAACGAAGTCAACGGACCTGTCGCCGAATCATCGGTGCGCAAGGTCTTCTTCGGAATCGACAATGCAGCGGTTTCGGTTACGTACAGGTTTGGCTTAAAGAGAAAGGAGGGCAAGAAATGAAAAGACTGATCAGAATCCTTCCTCTCCTTGTCATCATGCTCACTTCATGTGTACATGAATGGCCGACCTCAGTCCCGACTGGCCTTTCGCTCAATATGATCTTCGACCGCACCATCACCCCATACGACACGGTGACATTCGACACAAGGACACGTGCAGCGGGATCTTTTGACGTCAGATATGTCATTGAAGCCTTCAGACGCAAGCCGGACGGCGTAGATTACTACCGTGATGCGGCAGCCCGTATGGTCTGCACAAAGGACGACGTGGCAAATCTCGACCATGAAGTACGTATGACAGTCCCTGATGAAGGACATTATGTCATAAAGGTATGGGCCGACTTTGTCGATGCCGGCAGTCAGGAGCATAAATTCTACAACACTGACAACTTCGGTGAAATCACCATCCACGAACACCAGGGTAACTCTGACTACCGTGATTCATACATCGGAACCACAGAATTGGAGGTCATCAGATATGGCTCGGAAGTTCCGGTCGTATCAGGAACTGTCAACATGTTCAGACCTCACGGTAAGTTCCAGATCATCACGACTGACCTCAATGAGTTCGTGGCCAAGGAAACCAAACTCATGAGGGAGCGTCTGGCGCAGAGTGGTGTGGATCCGACAAAGGTTCCTGAGACCATCGACCTGGACAATTACGTGGTGCGTGTCCTGTATAACGGCTTCATGCCGTCAGCATTCAACATGCACACGGGACGTCCGAACGACTCTTCGACAGGAGTGTACTTCGATTCAAGCATATCGGCACTTAACGACAACGAGGCTCTCCTCGGATTCGACTATGTTCTCGCGCAGGAAGGAGATGCCAGCGTGACTCTGGCTGTCGTGATCTACGACAAGGCCGGCAACGAACTCTCCGCCACCGACAACGTGTCCGTTCCGCTCAAACGAAGCATGCTGACAACCATCAAGGGCGACTTCCTCATCCAGGAGTCCGGCGGCGGTGTCTCCATCAACCCTGACTTTGACGGTGAGTTCAACCTTGAAATTTAATGTACGCAGAGATATGATGAAGAGTATAATGAATATATTATTGGTCGCTACCCTGATGCTCGTTTCATGCGGCAAGCAGGATAGTGTCCCTGTCTCTGCTGGAGAAGTTACAGTGAATTATTCTGTGGCTTTCCCTGCGACCAAGGCTCAGGATGGTGATGCCGGTGCTGTCAACTATATATGGTATGCACAGTATGACCATGGTTCAGGGGAACTGCTCAAGGAGTATGTCCCTGTGACGGTTGTTGAGGGAAAGGCGGTCTGTCCAGTGAATATGATGCGTGACCATTCTTATAAGTTGGTTTTTGTAGCGCAACATTTTGACCAGAATGGAGAGCAGAAGGTTCCTGTTTATGCGCTAGATCCCCGGACTGCCTTAATATCCATGCCTGTTGAGGCTGTGGCCAATTCTGATAACTATGATGTTTTTGTCGGTCTTGGTGAAATGATTGAGTACGATGGTGGAGATGCTGATCCAGTGGAATTGACACGAATTGTTGCACAGGTGAATTGCAAATGTACGCAGGCATCATGGGACTCTTTCCAGCCGACATCAAGTTCGCTTATGGTGGAAGGCGTACCGCAGTCATATAATGCGTTGACAAACGAATTTTCGGAAGCAAACGTTAATGTCGAATATGATCAGGCTCCTCTTGACAATGGACAGCCTTGCCTGATAGGAACGGCCTATTGCTTTGCTCGCGAAAGTGTATCAAAGGCAGAACTTACATTATATAATAGCAGCAGGTCTGTCGTTCTCAAAGCGGAATCCTTGCCGGTTGACAGAAACAACAAGACAAACGTGCTCTTTACGGAAGACTTGAATAATCTATA
>CAZMNZ010000176.1:0-3523 GCA_964567765.1 uncultured Muribaculaceae bacterium | reverse complement strand
CCTGGTTGGCATGTGCGCATATATATCCGTCAGGAACCCTGCGGGCAACCCAGACGATTCCCTTGTTGTCCGGTCCCTTTCCTATCAGGTCCATCACCCACACCTCGTCCTTGTCGGCGAATGAGAATGACTCGCCGCTTGAATAATAGCCGTATGTGTTGGCAAGGTCAACCACCACCTTGATGGCCTCGCGTGCCGTCTTCGCTCTTTCGAGGGCGACATATATGAGCGAGCCGTAGTCCATCACTCCGGTCGAATCCCAGAGTTCAGGGCGTCCGCCGTATGTGGTCTCTGCTATGATTAGTTGGTGCTCGTTCATGTTTCCCACTCTCTGATAAGTCCTTCCGACCTGAGGTATATATCCGAGAGGCTTGCCTGTGTCCCATTCGGTGATCTGTCTCATGTCGCCGGGATTCCACACTCCGGCCGGAGCGAAATAGAGTTCTCCGTAAAGTTGGTGCGAGTCTGCCGCATAAGAAATCATGTTGGATCCGTCAGTGCTGGCTCCCTTTGTCACGAGGACATTGGTGCATGCGTGGCTCTCCACGCTTGCCAGACCGGACAGTGCCGCAAAAAAGAGGATTGCTGTTGAAAGTCTTCTCATTTTGTACTTTTATTATTATTAATTACTTTTGTCTCACTTTTGCTGCCAGCCCTGTGGCAGCGCACAATCTGCAAAACTAACAAAAAAATCGGTAGTTATGAAATTGAATATATATGCCTGGTCTGTGCTTGCCGCCGCTCTGATGATGCTTGGCGGAAGTTTCGACGCTTATGCTCAGACTAAGGAAAAGCAGCCGGACGTATATGAACAGGCTGAAGCGGAGGCCGACAGGCTTCAGAGACTGCTGGACCTTGAGGACTGGCAGGTCTTCTACGTGGACTCCACCCTCAAGCACGACTTCCCGGCCATGATGGCAGACTATGAAGAACTGAGAAAGGCCAAGGTCGCGAACCAGTCCATGTACCAGGATGTTCATGACAAGTGGATGGATCAGATTGACCGCACATACAGGAACATATTCACTGACGAGCAGTGGACTGCATATCTGAAAAGCGGTGCTGCAAGGGCTCAGAAGGCGCGTGCAAAACGTAAAGCGAAATAGTGTCATTGCGACCGACCGAAGGGAGTGGAGAAATCTATAATAACAATAGTATGGACTTTTTAGAAGTAATAGAGAAAAGAAAAAGCGTAAGGAAGTATTCTGACCGTCCGGTGGACAGGGAAATTCTTGATGCCATAGTGAAGGTGGCTCAGACGGCACCGTCTTCAAGAAACAGCAAGAGCTCGGCATTCATGATAGTCGAGGACAGGGACACGCTGGATGCTCTCGCTCAGATGCGTGATTATGGCTCCGGTCTTCTGGCGGGAGCGCCTGCTGCCATCGTTGTCATGGGAGACGACTCCAAGACCGACCTCTGGGTGGACAACTGTGCGATTTCCGCGACATTCATCCAGCTGGCAGTGACCGCAATGGACCTTGTGAGCTGCTGGGTGCACTGCAACGGCCGCCCTCGTCTTAAGGACGAGCCTGACGGAGCAAAGGCAGAGGACTATGTGCGCGACCTGCTCGGTTTGAAGGACGGGCTCCGTCCATACTGCGTGATCGCGATAGGATATCCTCAGCCGGAGGAATAATATTCCTTAAAAATCACTACCTTTGCCCCTCTTGTCCATGAAAACCCCGGTTTTGGTGGATAAATGCATATAAAGTGTGGATGTTTCCACCAAAACAGCCATTCTGGTGGAAATGTTGGCTCTTGGAGGGGATTTGTCCATGAAAACAGCCATTCTGGTGGAAATATTTTGGAAGAATAACAGAACATATAAAATATGAAGGAAAGAATAGAGGCCCTGATGGCCGAGATAGAGGCTCTGTCATGCAGCACAGAGCAGGAGATTGAAGAGGCACGCGTCCGCCTTCTGGGAAAGAAGGGATCTGTGACCGCTCTTTTTGAGGAGTTCCGCACAGTGGCCCCTGAACTCAAGAGAGAGTTCGGCCAGAAACTGAATGTCCTCAAGAATGCGGCAGCGGCCAAGATAGAGACCCTCAAGGAGAAGGCGGCAGAATCGCCGGCAGCCGGAGCGGCATCGTTCGACTACACAATGCCGGGAGACCCCGTTTCCCTCGGCTCACGCCACCCGGTGTCAATCGCCCGCGAGGAGATTGTCAGCATATTCCGTAAGTTCGGCTACGATGTGGCTGAAGGACCGGAGGTCGAGGATGACTGGCACGTTTTCGAGGCGCTGAACTTCCCGCCGGAGCACCCTGCCCGCGAGATGCAGGACACTTTCTTCATCAGCGACAGCGACAACCCTGTTCTCCTTCGCACCCACACATCCAGCGTTCAGGTCCGCGCTATGGAGAAGATGCCTCTCCCGATCCGCATCGTATGTCCGGGAAGAGTGTTCCGTAACGAGGCAATCTCAGCCCGTGCACACTGCATCTTCCATCAGGTCGAGGGACTCTATATCGACGAGAACGTGACATTTGCAGATATGAAGCAGGCCATCCTCCTCTTTGCCCGCGAGATGTTCGGCGCTCAGACACAGATCCGTATGCGCCCGTCATACTTCCCGTTCACCGAGCCGTCTGCCGAGATCGATGTCAGCTGCAACATCTGCGGAGGCAAGGGCTGCAACGTCTGCAAGGGAACCGGCTGGCTTGAAATCATGGGCTGCGGAATGGTTGACCCTAACGTGCTTGAAGCATCCGGAATCGACAGCAGGAAATACAGCGGATTCGCATTCGGAATGGGCGTGGAGCGCATAGCAATGCTCAAATGGCAGGTTCGTGACCTCAGAAATTACTTCGAGAACGACCTCCGCTTCCTCAAGGAATTCGAGACATCGTTATAATTGATATATGAGGCTTATCTTCATAACGGATTTTACCGAGCAGTTTGCATATAGGTTTCTTCGCGGCATCTTGAACTGGTCCCAGAGCACGGAGCAATGGGTGGTGTGCAAGATGCCGCCTGCTTATAAGCGCAAGCTTGGGATAGAAGGTGTGGTGGCATGGGCCAAGGAATGGCGTGCGGATGTTGTCATCGCTCAGTTTGATCCGGAAGATGACGTGACCTTATTCAGAAAGAATGGAATCGTGGCTCTGGCTCAGGATTATGTGTCCAAGTTCGATACCATTCCCAATATAACCGGAGATTATGAACTGACAGGAGAGATGGCGGCGGAGTATTTCCTGTCCAAGGGTTTTACGAATTTCGGATTCTTCGGATTTAACGGCGTGTGCTGGTCGGACGAACGCTGCCACGGCTTCCGTCGGCGGATTGAAAAATCCAATCAGGGGGGGGCAAGCTTCTATGTGTATGACGGACAGGACATAGACAACCTGTGGTATTATGACCAGTCCGGACTTGTGGACTGGCTCCTGAATCTGCCTAAACCCATAGCCATAATGTCATGTGATGACAATCAGGGCAATATCCTTCTTCAGGCCTGCGAATTATGCGGGCTTAATGTGCCCTTTGATGTGGCTGTCATCGGGGTGGATAACGACGAGAT
>CAZMNZ010000175.1:0-3585 GCA_964567765.1 uncultured Muribaculaceae bacterium | reverse complement strand
CTCCCTTTTTGTAGCCCCGAGCAGAATCGAACTGCTATCTAAAGTTTAGGAAACTTCCATTCTATCCGTTGAACTACAGGGCCATTCCGAGAGGAGGATTACTCAGCCTTCTTCTCGATGATCTGACGACCTCTGTAGTAGCCGCACTCTGGGCATACTCTGTGGTACATGATAGTTGCACCGCAGTTTGAACATGTAGCAAGTGTAGGAACCACTGCCACGTCGTGTGTTCTTCTCTTGTCTCGTCTCTGCTTAGAGACCCTGTGTTTTGGATGTGCCATTGTTCTATATTTTTTTAATTATTAATAATCATTATGTTACAGATTCCTCGACTTCGCTCGGAATGACAATGTTACTTGAACATGTCCTTCAAAGCGGCGAAAGGATTCATTTCCCCTTCTTCGTTGAAGTAGTCATGACCCTCCGGGGCAATGTAGTACTTCATCGCATCCGGATTGCATCCTCCCGGACCGTGAGTGCGCTGCATCGGCAGGGACAGACACACATAATCATATATGATCTGACTCATGTCCAGTTCCGCACTGTCTTCCGGTATGAAGACGATCTCCCTTTCTCCCTCCTGATGTTCTTCCTGACTCTCCTCGTCTCCGTACTTTACGCTCATGGCGATGTGGGTCTCAACCGGCATGTCCAGTTCGTCCAGACACCTGTCGCACTCGACTGTCACCTCTCCCGAAATCTCACAATCAACTCCGAGATAACGTCCGGATTTCTCCACTCTGACCTCTATATCTAAGTCAGCATCAAGGATTTCCGCGTTCTCAAAACTATCGAAGAACTCCTTCGTGGCATGCCAGGAAAATCTGATTTCCCCGGATGCCAATCCATTTAAAGGTATTATAAAATCATCATTCATTACGACCCGTAAATAGATTTGAGCCCGCAAAGGTAAGAAAAACTTTTATTATTAGCAATTTATATCTGAACTTTTTCTTTTGCGCTCAAGCTCGTTCAGGATGATCTTTCTCAACCTCATGGACTTAGGAGTGACCTCAACAAGTTCGTCCTCCTGGATGTATTCAAGAGCCTCCTCAAGAGAGAATACCACAGGCGGAGGAAGCATAACCTTGTCATCACTTCCTGACGCACGCATGTTGGTGAGTTTCTTGGTCTTGCAGATGTTGATGTTCAGGTCTCTCTCGCGAGTGTGCTCTCCTACTACCTGTCCTTCATATATCTCCACTCCCGGCTCAATGAAGAAACGTCCTCGGTCCTGAAGTTTGTCCATCGAATATGCGACAGACAGACCTGTCTCCAGCGAAACGAGGGAGCCGTTTGTGCGGCGCTCGATGTCGCCTTTGTATGGCTCATAGCCTTTCAGACGGTGTGCAACGACAGCCTCGCCCTGAGTTGCGGTGAGGAGATTGCTTCTGAGTCCCATGAGTCCGCGTGACGGAATATCGAATTCAAGATGGGTCCTGTCTCCCCTTCCCTCCATCTGGATAAGGGCTCCCTTGCGGCGGGTCACCATCTCGATTGCCCTTCCCACGAATTCCTCAGGAAGGTCTATGGTCAGGTTCTCGATAGGCTCGCAGCGCTGGCCTCCGATCACCTTGTCCAGCACCTTAGGCTGTCCCACCTGAAGTTCAAAGCCCTCACGGCGCATCGTCTCGATCAGGACAGACAGGTGAAGCACGCCTCGTCCATAGACTATGAAGGAGTCCGCATTCGGACCCGGCTTCACCCTGAGAGCGAGATTCTTCTCAAGTTCCTTGTCAAGACGCTCCTTCAGATGACGCGAAGTGACGAACTTGCCCTCCTTGCCGAAGAACGGAGAGTTGTTGATGCAGAAAAGCATGCTCATAGTCGGTTCATCCACTTCGATCGGCGGCAGCGCCTCCGGATTCTCGAAGTCTGCTACGGTGTCTCCGATCTCAAAGCCCTCAAGACCCACCACGGCACAGATGTCACCGCACTGCACATCCTCAACCTTAGACTTTCCGAGTCCGTCGAAGACCATGAGTTCCTTGATCTTCTGCTTCTGCTGTATGTCATACCTCTTGCAGAGGGTTATGTTCATTCCTGCCTGAAGGGATCCGCGCGTCACCCTTCCCACTGCGATACGTCCCACATAAGGAGAATATTCAAGTGAGGAAATCAGCATCTGAGGCGTTCCCTCCACCATTTCCGGAGACGGAATGACTTCAAGGATAGTATCGAGAAGAGCGGTTATGTCATTTGTCGGCTGCTTCCAGTCGTGAGACATCCAGCCCTGCTTTGCGCTGCCGTAAACCGTACGGAAATCAAGCTGGTCCTCAGTCGCTCCGAGCGCGAACATAAGGTCGAACACCTCTTCCTGCACCTCATCAGGGCGGCAGTTTAGTTTGTCCACCTTGTTGATAACGAGCACCGGCTTCTTGCCCATCTCGATGGCCTTCTGAAGCACGAACCTTGTCTGCGGCATACAGCCCTCGAAGGCATCCACGAGAAGGATCACACCGTCCGCCATGTTCAGCACACGTTCCACCTCGCCACCGAAGTCGCTATGGCCCGGAGTGTCGATGACGTTGATCTTTACACCTTTATATATTACCGACACATTCTTGGCAAGAATGGTGATACCTCTTTCCCTTTCAAGGTCGTTGTTGTCAAGGATCAGTTCTCCCAACTTCTCCTGTTCGCGCTGCTGACGCGCCTGATATATCATCCTGTCCACAAGCGTAGTCTTGCCGTGGTCCACATGGGCGATTATCGCGATGTTCCTTATATCCATAATCCTCTAATATTTAGCTCATTGAGAGCGCAATAAAACTCGACCGGTTTTTCCGGCCGAAAAAGATTTGCAAAAGTAGATATTTTTATAAAATATTTTCTAATCTTTTTCTATTTTTGCGCCCGAAAATATTCTTTTCATTTCGGAGCGAAGCGACAAAGTCCCTTCCCCGAGGGAAGGTGCAACAGATTAAATTATAAGGTCAGAAAATATGAAACAGGACATGATTGTAATTCTGGATCTCGGAAGTCACGAGAACACAGTGGTTGCCAGAGCCATCCGCGCGCTGGGAGTTTACAGCGAAATCTATCCGCACGACATTACGGCTGCGGAACTCAAGGCACTTCCGAATGTGAAGGGAATCATCATCAACGGCGGTCCCAACAATGTGATTGACGGAGTTGCAATCGACGTTCTTCCTGAAATATACGAAGCCGGATATCCTGTGATGGCAGCCGGTCACGACAAGGCTCTCTGCGAGGTGAAGCTTCCTGAGTTCACAAACGACGAGCAGGCCGTGAAAGAGGCAGTGAAGTCATTCGTATTCGACACATGCAAGTCTGAGGCAAACTGGAACATGAAGAACTTCGTGGCTGACCAGATTGAACTGGTACGCAGGCAGGTGGGAGACCGCAAGGTGCTCCTCGCACTTTCAGGCGGAGTGGACAGTTCGGTGGTCGCTGCACTCCTTCTCAAGGCTATCGGAGACAACCTCGTGTGCGTGCATGTAAATCACGGACTTATGAGAAAGGGCGAGAGCGAGAATGTTGTGGAAGTGTTCAGAAACCAGCTCTGCGCTAACCTTATATATGTTGACGCCACTGACCGTTTCCTCGGTCTTCTTGAGGGAG
>CAZMNZ010000174.1:0-3616 GCA_964567765.1 uncultured Muribaculaceae bacterium | reverse complement strand
ATTTCAAGAAAAAATGTCTATCTTTGCACGATTCTGCGCGTATGCGTGGGGGCGCGTGACAAACCGTGAAATAAACAAAACAGTATAACTATGATTTTCAGCTTATTACAGGCAGTTGACACAACGACTCTCATGGAGGCCGCTCCGCTCCAGCAGGAGATGAAACTCTCGCTCATCGATCTTGCTGCCAAGGGAGGCTGGCTCATGATCGTGCTTCTGCTTCTTTCCATCATCGCGATCTACATCTTCGGCAACAAGTGGTGGCTCATCCACAAGGCGGGTCAGATCGACAAGAACTTCATGAACGACATCCGCGACATGATCCATGACGGCAAGATCAAGTCGGCGATCGACCTGTGCCAGAGATACGACTCCCCTGTCGCACGTCTTGTCGAGAAGGGAATCGAGAGGATCGGACGTCCGCTTCAGGACATCCAGACTGCGGTGGAGAACATGGGAAATGTGGAGGTTGCAAGACTTGAGAAGGGTCTTCCTATGCTTGCGACCATCGCAGGAGGCGCCCCTATGATCGGATTCCTCGGAACAGTGACAGGTATGATCCAGGCCTTCTTCAAAATGTCTACAGCAGGAAACAACATCGACATCACCCTCCTCTCAGGAGGTATATATGAGGCGATGGTGACGACTGTAGGAGGTCTCTTCGTGGGTATCATAGCATATTTCGGATACAACTTCCTGACCTCACAGATCTCCAACCTCGTGTTTAAGATGGAGAGCACCACAATCGAGTTCATCGACATGCTCCACGAGCCGTCAGGCAAATAAAGCAGAAGGGAAATGGCAATCAAAAGAACAACCAAGGTGGATTCAGGATTCTCGATGTCGTCAATGACCGACATCGTGTTCCTGCTGCTCATCTTCTTCCTCGTGACTTCGACGCTCATCAATCCCAATGCGCTGAAGCTGCTCCTTCCAAAGAGCACCGGCCAGGTGTCGGCAAAGGCGACGGTGAGCGTTTCGATCAAGCACTGGCAGGACACCGACGACTTTTCATTCCATATCAACGGAAACGAGAAGCCTGTCAGGTTCGACCAGATCGAGGACGGACTGATAGAGCTGCTGCAGACTGAAGAGGATCCGACATTCTCGATATATGCAGACGAGACCGTTCCGATCAAGGAAGTGGTCAAGGTCATGAACATCGCCAAGAGGAACCATTACAAGGTGATCATGGCGACATCACCGGAATAGAAGCCGGAGGCAGATCATAATTGACAGACATGGCAGATCAGAGATACATACAGGAACGTGAGAAACGTGCGATGCGGTCTAAACTGACCGGCATTGGTCTCACCGTATCCCTGCATCTGGCCATGCTCGCCACATGCTTTTATGCAGGATTCACATATCTCGATCCTCCTCCGCCTGAAAAGGAACAGATTCTGATAGAGTTTGACGAGGTGAAGATCGAGAAGCCGAAGCAGATATGGAACGGAACCCAGCCTAAGGCTGTCCAGCCGAACCCGAAGGAGCCGATAAATCTCGTACAGAAATCAGAGGCACAGCATGAGGGTACCAAGACCAACGAGGCACCGGAAGCCAAGGTCGATGACTTTGGAGACGTGGAGACGCCTGATCCAAAGCCGGAAAAGCCTATAGACCGCAGAGCCCTGTTCCGCACTGCCGACAACAAGACCCAGAAGGACACTCTGGCCATGCAGACGGCAGACAAGGTCAGCGATGCCCTCAAGGCAGGCCACGCCCAGGGCAACATCAGGGTCGGAGAGACTTCCGGGGAGCCTAATGCTAAACTGGCTGGAAGAAGCGTGAACGGAACACTGCCGAGGCCGTCATACGGAGTACAGAAGTCGGGAACGGTAGTTGTGAGCATATGGGTGGACAACTACGGCAACGTGCAGAAGGCCGTGGCAGGTGCGGAAGGAACGACAGTGACAGACAAGACTCTCTGGCAGGCTGCGCGCAAGGCTGCGCTCGGAGCGCACTTCAACATGAGTGCTGACGCACCGGTGCTGCAGGAGGGAACGATAACTTATATATTCAAATTGAACTGATGTTGCGGATGTCTCGACAAGCTCGACATGACAGGAGAGACAAGCTCGATATGACATTGCAACGACGAAAGATTGGCGTGAGCCAAATATATTAACAATTTTAAAAGCCGAGAAGGCGTAATACAATGGAAGACAACAAAAGAGGCGGCAATGGCCGCAGGACAGAAGGCCGTAGAGAGTACGGCAGCAGAGATGCCTCACAGAAGAGGCCACGTATCTCCAGATCATCGTCAAGATCATTCGGAGAAGAAACAGAAAGAAGAAGCTTCGGAGAGCGTCCGGAGAGAAGGACTTTCAGTGACAGGCCGCAGTCAGACAGACCACGCAGGTCATTCTCTGAGGGCGGAGAGAGAAGATCATTCTCAGATCACACAGAGAGAAGGTCATTCGGAGAAAGATCTGAAAGGAGAACTTTCGGTGACCGTACGGAAAGAAGACCATACGGCGAGCGTTCGGAGAGAAGGCCATTCGGAGACAGGCCTCAGTCTGACAGACCACGCAGGTCATTCTCAGAGGGCAGCGAAAGAAGGTCATTCGGAGAGCGTACAGAAAGAAAACCTTTCGGTGAAAGAAGAAGTTTCGGCGACAGGAAACCGGCAGGGTCAAGATTCAATTCAGGCCGCAAGAGCTTCAACAAGAAGGATCTCAACTTCTTCCGCGACGAGGATCAGAGCGGAATCAGCAGAATGATCAACAGAAGGCCGCAGCTTGACGCAGAATACAACTCTGACAACGACATGGTTATGGCTCCTATCAAGGAGGAGATCCGTCTCAACAAGTACATCGCGAACTCAGGCGTATGCTCAAGAAGAGAGGCTGACAACTTCATCCTTGCAGGTGTGGTTACAGTGAACGGCGAGGTCGTTACAGAGCTCGGAACAAAGGTGAACATCAACACCGACGACATCCGCTTCAACGGAGAAAGGCTCAAGGGCGAGGCTAAGATCTATATCGTGATGAACAAGCCTAAGGGTTATGTGACCACAGCAAGCGACCCTCACGCGGACAAGACCGTGATGGACCTGATGAAAGGCTGCCCGTCAAGAGTATTCCCTGTAGGACGTCTTGACAAGAACACCACAGGCGTGCTCATGTTCACCAACGACGGTGAGATCGCAGAGAAACTGACTCATCCTTCATACGACAAGAAGAAGATATACCAGGTGTCCCTCGACAGCAAACTCAAGCAGGAGGACTTCGAGAAGATCCTCAGCGGAGTGGAACTTTCAGACGGAATCATTGCCGCTGACGAACTCGAATACATCGAGGAGGACGACCACCGCAAGCTCGGCATCGAGATCCACTCAGGAAAGAACCGCATCGTAAGACGTATATTCGAGTCTCTCGGATATGAGGTGAAGGCTCTTGACAGGGTGTATTTCGCCGGACTTACAAAGAAGGGCCTTAAGAGGGGCGAGTGGCGCTACCTCACTGAGGGCGAGACCAACCTTCTGAGAATGGGGGCATACCTATAATATATATTATGATTGAACAGAACAAGAAGCATCGCGCGGGATTTGTCAACATTATCGGTAATCCGAATGTGGGCAAATCCACGCTTATGAATGCCCTCGTGGGCGAGA
>CAZMNZ010000173.1:0-3650 GCA_964567765.1 uncultured Muribaculaceae bacterium | reverse complement strand
CAGTTGTGAAAAGAAGATTCGGCAATCCCGAACTTTTCGCAGAACTCTTTGATGGAATAACGCCTTTGCACTTTCTTCTCAAAGTATTTAGGAATTACTTCCTCAACGCTTTCACGGATGATGGGGCGTATGATGTTCCCCAGCATCTTCTCTAAAAACTGTAACTCTCCCATAAAAATGAATTTGAATGAAAATGTTTGATGAGTAAATGTAAGTGCCTAATATCCAACATTAAAAACTCTGAAAAAGTGGTTTCAAGTGGCTTGAAGTGGCTGTATAATAAAAAACGGTCTCCAGATGGAAACCGTACAGTTTTAGAGAGTGGCTTGAAAGTGGCTCAAATGTTCAATGTCAATTCTTCTTGAACTTCTCGAGAGCAAGATAAATTGGAGAATGATTATCTACTTTGTCATCATCATTCCATCTATAGTTCAGCTTGATTTCTTTATTATCTTTCCCAAGGAATATAAAAGCATCGTTCATTTCCTTGCAACTAAGACCGAAGAATTTACCGAAATACGTCGCCTCATTCTTTGGACCGAACCAAGTTCCTCTCAATGGAATAGGCTGATGCTTGATTACCAGATCCAAGGAAATATCGCTAAGCCCGAACATGTGTTCCTTTAGTGCATCACTGAGCCCTGGATGTATGATCCCGTCCTCTTCCTCATCATCTTCATCGTCGTCCCATCTGCCATCTACATAATCATAATAGAAACAAAACTCCTTGTCAAAGCGGGAGAGTACAACGAGAAAGCTTTCCGATACGGAATCCTGACCAAATATGACCTCAGCCCTCGTCGGGTATTCATAACAGAGATCATCAAGCCATACGACATAACTACGGAACGTGCTATACACTTCAGTAAATAGCGCTACAATATGCAGCATCGCCTCGTTCTCCTTGATGTTATTCCATTCGGCACAAAATAATCCTGAACATTCTTCCAAAGCAGAAACAATCTTCGGAAATCGTTCTTCCAGATCAGATTTGACGGCATTTATACCTGGCACTTTCCTGAATTCATCATCTACGATATCAAAAGCGTGACAGCATCTGCTTAATACAGAGGTCGCTGACTTAATTGTGTCGGCTGCCTCATGCAATATGTGAATGTTAATAGCCCTGTCAGTCATAACCGATTATTTGAAGTAATCATAAGTTTCCGCCATCTTCTTAACAGTTTCCAGACTATCTGCCTTGATATACTTCTCCAGCATCGTGATACTACTGTGTCCGGTAATCTTGCATATATCATACACATTCATTCCGGAAAGATACATCAAGGTCGCTCCGGTCCTTCTCGCAGTGTGAGTATGAATCAATTCGCACTTTTCGACCATAGACTTGGTTATGTTACCTCCCTTAGTAGAAGTGATCTCAACAAGTTCTGTAAGCCCAGCTTTCCTTCCGATTTCCTTCATGTAATCATTGATCTTCTGCTCGGCCAGATGTGGCAACTTCTCCGGATATTTCGCAAGAATGTCTCTGAGCTCGCTACAGCACGGGATAACAACTTTCTTCTTGACCTTCTGCTGCATAATATGAATAGTCATGACATTTCTCTCTGACACCTCTCCATCCTCATTGTACGACCTGAAAACCTCATTCCTGATATTCTCATGACTCAGGTTATTGTAATCAGATACCCGCTGGGCGGTCCATACTCCAATCATAAAAATATCTCTTGCCAACTCATGCCCGGGTGACATCTTGGAAAGATCTGCTTCGCAGATTGCCTTAAGATCCTCTCTGGTCAAATATATCGCATCCACATCTACTCTCGTAGCCTTAAATGCGGATCCTTTGTATGCTGGATGAACAGGATATCCATCTTCCTCAGCACATTTCAGCAGAGTTTTGACAGTCCGCATAACCTTACCTATCGAATTGATGCTATAATCAATGCTCTTGAGATAAGCGTTGAAATCACGATAGAAATTCATATCAACATCCTCGAAATCATACTCCCTCTTACACTTTGCTTGAAAATCTTTCAATTTATTGACCGCAACATTAATCGCCTTGATTGTGTTTGGGGAGAAATTGCCTCCTAAATATGTGGATCTTCCGCCGGATTTGCACTGTTCCACATACATGTCGATGTATTTCATCAAGGTCATCTTGTTGGCCTTCTCGATCTTTGCCTGTTCCTGAGCAATCTCCTCTGCGAGAACACAACTCTCAATGATCTCTTTCATGTAATCAGAAGTAAGAAGCCCCAATTTAGCCGCAGCATCAATCCTGGCAGCAATATTATCCAGTTTCTCCCAAAGAACCGAACCCTCTTCAGATTCGCGATAATTCTTCATGCTGAGAGATGACTTCTTTGCAGCATTCCACTTCTTGATATCAGCGTGCAAACCCGTCGAAACACGCCAGTCAATTTTCTGCTCCGGAATCTGAATCCGGGCTCCAACCGAAGCAAGACCACTTGTCTTCTTCGTGCGAATAAAGAATGAAGTTGCCATATAAAAGCACATTTATTGATTGCATTACAAAGGTAATAAAAGTTTTAGAGTTGTGCCTAATATGTGCCTAATTTTTCTGTACTTCAAAACACGACTTTTGGAGAATAAAATCTAAAATAATTGATAATCAGCAATATAGTTAGATATGCTATCCAAGACTAACCTATAATTTTACCCTAAAAGTATTCCCGGTGGCACCACTCAAAACCCTCGTAGATGCATTCTACGAGGGTTTTGCTTTAAGATATGTGCCTAAAATGACGAACATAATCATCTTTCATAGCAGGATATAGGTATCTTGTTCGGAAACTGCTTGAACTACTGAGGTTAAGACGACTCATTATCTCTTTTACAGTCAATTGTTCATGTCCGATTATTCGTAACAGCTTGAGTATCTTTTCGTTTACATTGTCTATTGGTGTATGATCCGAGTTCGTCAAGAGTAAGAATGCCTTCCTTCATTGTTGGGATGAGCCTTGTCGCATTCTTTGTGATAACGCGGTCATAGAAAACCTCGACATAACCACCAAAGTCTGGTTGATAATCCGAGTGGGCACAGATGTTTCCGATGACCTCTCTGAAAATCTGGACTCTCAGGTCAAGTCTTGCTGTGAGGGCTGTCTTTCTTATGGAGTTCTTCAAATCTTCTTCGGCGTAGTTCCCGTGTGTTTCTTGAAGAACTGGACAAAGGCGGAAGGACTGGAAAAGTTGAGTCTGTCGGATATCTCCTGAACTGTCAGGTCTGTTGTCTTGAGAAGCATCTTCGCTTCGATAAGTACCGCTTCATGTAGCCACTCAAGGACCGGCCTTCCGGTTGCCTTCTTTATCGCTGTGGTAAGATACTTTGATGTAACGTTGAGTTTATCTGCATAGAATTGTACGGTCCTGTTTTCCCTGAAATATACAGCAAGCAGCTGGAAGAACTTGTCAGACACATCGTGAGATTTGATTTCTGCACCTGCATGAAGATTATATTGTACATCATATTCTCCTGAGATCTCTAGAATGAGGGCATAGAGTATCGATCTGAGTATCTCATTCTGAAAAGTGCTTTTATCCTTGCTTTCTTTATAAAGAAATCTGAAATAGCTCTGAAAGTCATCGAACTTGCTGTCTGAGATCAGCATGACAGGGATATATCTTGAATAACTGAATATACTCGTATCTATCGGAGACGG
>CAZMNZ010000172.1:0-3660 GCA_964567765.1 uncultured Muribaculaceae bacterium | reverse complement strand
TGTCAATCGATGCATCTATTTTATCAATAATGTTTATCTTTGCCCCGCTATGAACAAGAAAAGATTTAGATATGTGATATTATTTCTGCTGTCAACTCTCTCTGTATCAGCGCAGAACTGGAGTGTAGACTGGCAGGCGGAAACGGATTATCTTGCCGGAACCGGTGATTATCTCCCGTTCTGGGCAAGAACCGGCCGTAACGGTATCGTGCCCTATTCGTCTTCCGCTCTTGCAATAGGAGGAGCGGACTTGAAATACAAGGCAGATAACGGTCTTTACTTCGATGCCGGCGTCAATCTCGTCGGGAGTCTGGAATCCCGCAATCCCATTCACCAGACCCGTGTCAGAGGCATCGTTGACAGGCTCTATGTCAGCGGAGGATGGAGGATGCTGCATCTTGACGTGGGAATGAAACCTCGTGAAAGAGAACTCAGCGACCTGTCCATCTCCGGCGGCAATATACTCTGGTCTGAAAATGCACGGAACATTCCTGGCATAAACGCAAGACTTGACTGGATATATTTCGAGAAGGGGCATTGGTTCGGATTCAAAGGCAACTATGCTCACTATCAGATGATTGACAACAGGTATGTGCCCGGTACGATGATTCACAACAAGGCGCTGCATCTCAAACTGGCCGCGGGCCGTAAGGTGGATATCATCTTTGGAGTCGACCATTGGGCGCAGTGGGGTGGAGTTTCTCCATCTCAAGGGCCGCAGCCGAGTACATTCGATGATTACCTGAGAATCCTGTTCGTACAGGCCGGGGGAGATGACGCGACGGTATCGGATCAGGTCAATATATTAGGCAATCATCTGGGAAGAGAAATCTTCCGCGTCGACTGGCGCGCAAGACCATTTACGATGACGGTACAGTATGATATGCCTTTCGAGGACAACGGAGGAATCAAGAGACTTCAGAACTTTCCTGACGGCGTGTGGTCCTTGAGGTTCGACCTGAACGACAAGGAAGCCTTTGTGACTGAAGTGGTTGCGGAATTCATCAACACCACATGGCAGGCCGGAGACAAGCATGACCGTCCTGCAACTCCGGAGGAAATGGAGAAGCAGGACCCTGACAGTTTCTATTACGGCAAGATAGTGATAGGTGGAATAGATAACTATTTCAATAACGGAACCTACAAGTCAGGCTGGACAAATTATGGAAGAGTTCTCGGTCTGCCTCTCTTGACACCCGCCGCTCCCAATGCCGATGGCATAGTTACGGGGATTGTAAACAACAGGGTGCGTGCCTGTCATATCGGCCTGCGTGGAAATCTCTTTGAAGGAGTCCCATACACTTTCCGCTCTACTTACAGTTCCAACTGGGGACGATACAACATCGGCGAATCTTCATTCTTCTATAGCAAGCCATGGCAGTTGTCACTTGCCCTTGAACTTGAGTTCGGAAAGGGTATAACGAATTTACCGATGACTCTCGCTGTCGGTGCATACGGAGACATCGGTAAACTCTATCAGAACAGTTTCGGCCTGACTCTCAGGATCCGATACCACGATTCAGCCAGATTCTAAAGTCTGAACTAAAGAGAATCCTGTTTCATCCGGGATTTTGCCTGATTTCCCGGACAGGAGAGGAAAATCACTGAGTACATCCGGAGAATGAAGCCATTTTCCGGACAGAGGCTCATGAGAGTACCTTCCGGATCATATCCTCGTCAGCGACATTCGGCAGCGTCACCTTCAGACCTGGTGTGCGCTCCATTTCGCGCTTGATCGCATGGACGGCACCCTCATTTCGGGCCCAGCTGCGACGGGCGATTCCGTTGTTCACGTCCCAGAGGAGCATCTCCCGGATGTGACGGTCAGAGTCGTCGCTTCCGTCGATGACCATTCCGAATCCTCCGTTCATGACTTCGCCCCAGCCGACTCCGCCGCCGTTGTGGATTGATACCCATGTGGCGCCACGGAATCCGTCTCCAATCACGTTGTGTACGGCCATGTCTGCGCAGAACTGCGATCCGTCATATATGTTGGAGGTCTCACGGAATGGAGAGTCTGTGCCGGATACGTCGTGGTGGTCGCGACCCAGGACTATAGGTGCCGTGATCTCGCCGCTGCGGATGGCCTCGTTGAATGCGAGGGCGATCTTTGTGCGTCCTTCGCAGTCAGCATAAAGGATGCGCGCCTGTGAACCGACCACAAGATTGTTCCTGCCGGCCTCTTCGATCCAGCGTATGTTGTCCATCATCTGACCCTGGATCTCCTCCGGAGCCTCGGCCATGATTTCGCGGAGCACGCGGGCTGCGATTGCGTCTGATTTGGCAAGATCCTCAGGATTCTCCGACATGCAGACCCAGCGGAACGGACCGAAACCATAGTCGAAGAAGAGAGGTCCCATGATGTCCTGGACATATGAAGGGTAGCGGAATCTTCCATCTGCGCGGAGCACGTCGGCGCCTGCGCGTGAGGCTTCGAGAAGGAAGGCATTGCCATAGTCGAAGAAATACATTCCCTTGTCAGCCAGACGGTTGACTGCGGCAGCATGCCTGCGGAGCGACTCCTGAACGCATTCTTTGAACCTTTCCGGCTCCTCTGCCATCATACGGTTGGATTCTTCATATGAGTATCCGACAGGGTAGTATCCTCCTGCCCATGGGTTGTGAAGCGAAGTCTGGTCTGAGCCGAGGTCCACGCGGATATCCTCGTCAGCAAGCCTTTCCCACAGGTCAACCACGTTGCCCTGATATGCGATGGACACTACTTCCTTGCCTTCCACGGCTTTACGGATGCGAGGGATGAGTTCGTCAAGGTCGGTGTGGATCTCGTCCACCCAGCCCTGGCTGTGTCTCTTGTGCGCTGCATGAGGGTTCACCTCGGCGCATACGCTCACCACGCCTGATATCACACCTGCCTTAGGCTGTGCTCCTGACATTCCTCCCAGACCGGCAGTCACGAAGAGCATTCCCTTCATGTTTTCTTCAGTGGCGGCGATTCCGCGTGATTTCAACTGCTTGCGGGCTGCGTTCATCACAGTGATCGTGGTTCCGTGCACGATACCTTGAGGACCTATATACATATATGATCCTGCGGTCATCTGACCGTACTGCGATACTCCGAGCGCGTTGAACTTCTCCCAATGGTCCGGCTTCGAGTAGTTCGGAATCACCATTCCGTTGGTCACTATCACGCGAGGCGCGTCCTTATGGCTCGGGAAGAGACCGAGAGGGTGGCCTGAGTACATCACGAGGGTCTGCTCGTCGGTCATGGTCGCGAGATACTGCATCACAAGGCGGTACTGCGCCCAGTTCTGGAACACGGCTCCGTTGCCTCCGTAGGTGATGAGTTCGTGCGGGTGCTGGGCCACACGATAGTCTAGATTGTTCTGGATCATGGCCATGATCGCAGCAGCCTGCCTTGACTTTGCAGGATACTCGTCTATCGGACGTGCATACATCTGATAGTCAGGACGGAAACGGTACATATATATGCGTCCGTACTCCTTCAGTTCCTGGGCGAACTCCCTGGCCAGCACTTCGTGGTGCTCGGCAGGGAAGTACCTCAGGGCATTCTTTATTGCCAGCACCTTCTCCTCAGCGCTGAGAATGTCCTTTCGCTTCGGGGCATGGCTCACTGTCTTGTCATATGGCTTCGGCTCCGGAAGCACCGCCGGAATACCTGCCAGAATATCTTCTTGGAAT
>CAZMNZ010000171.1:0-3665 GCA_964567765.1 uncultured Muribaculaceae bacterium | reverse complement strand
TTGACAGAAACAACAAGACAAACGTGCTCTTTACGGAAGACTTGAATAATCTATAATCATTAAATATTAACAGACATGAAAAAGTTTTTCTACACAGCGACTATCGTCGTGCTCTCGATCATGGCGACATCCTGCCAGAGGGAGAACCTGGAACCGCTTGACGCTCAGGTGGTAACGTACACCGTGCAGTTGCCTGATGCTATCGGCACAAAGGCTCTTGGTGACGGAATGACACTTCATTATGAGGTGCATCGTACAGATGCAGAAAATGTGACTGACCTTGCTACGGGAGCGACTCTCCTCTATCACGAGGAGGAGGTTTTCGAGAACGGAGTGGTCAATCTCGATCTAGAACTCGTAAACAATCAGAACTTCACAGTTCTTTTCTGGGCTCAGACAGATGCAAATGATGCATTTGACTGCACAGATCTGACGAATGTTACAATTAAAACAGAACTCAAAGCCAATCAGGAGAACTATGCGGCTTTTTCCGGTGTTGATTTTATCAAGTCTGGTGACCAGCTTGCGGGACGAGAAATCACACTCGTTCGCCCGGTTGCTCAGCTCAACATAGCTACAACAAAGGCCAGTCTTGAGGCATTTGATACTGATGTTACAATCAAAAAATCATCTGTAAAGCTCACTGGTAAGCTTGCAACTTCGTATAATGTCGCTACTCTTTCTGCCGGTGATGCTGAAGACGTTGAGTTTACATATTCATCGCAGGAAAAGCCAGCAGGTAATTTCAAGGACGGTTATCCATATGTTGCCATGAACTATGTTGCTTTTGTTGATACAGGCGGTGAGAATGTAGAGGTAGAGTACACAATCGAGACTTCTGAGGGAGACATCACCAACACTATCGGCAACGTTCCTCTCAAGCCAAACTACCGTACAAACATCCTTGGTAACCTAATCACAGAAACATCTGACTATGAAGTGTCTCTTGAATCAGTCTGGGGGGGTGCTGATGTGGAAGTGGAGGTTTGGGATGGTAAGTTTGTAACCCAGCCAGCATACGACGAGGCAACATCAACATGGTCAGTAACAAAGGCTTCTGAACTTGCTTGGCTCGCAGCAGCAGTAAATGGAGAAGTTGCAGTGACAAAGGCAGCAAGTCATTCTTTTGCAGGTGAGACAGTGAAACTTACTGAGAATATTGATCTCGGAAACTTCCCTTGGACACCTATCGGACTTACTGGCGATCAGGCGGGTTTCCAGGGTACATTCGATGGTAATGGTAAGACAATCAGCAATCTTTATATCGACCTTACCAAGACTCCGAAATATCAGTCTGCAGGTCTCTTTGGTTCTGCGCGTAATGCTTTGATAAAGAACTTCAATGTTAAGAATGCTGTAGTAAAGAATATCACTACTTCTAATTCGTCCGGAGCTACTACTTGCGGTACAGCTGTTGTTGTTGCATCTTCTCAGATCGATGGTGTGAAAATAGAGAATATTAATGTTACAAATGCGGTTGTAGAAGGAAATCGATATTGTGCTGTTATTGCAGGATGGGTTGATAAGTCCTCAATTGCTGGATGTACTATTGACCAGTGTAATGTTAAAGCAACTCCTGATAAATTGTCAGGTTCTTATGACAATGGTGATAAGGTAGGTGGTATCTTAGGATATGACAACGATGCTACTTCAATTACTGGATGTAATGTTTACAATACGATAGTGGATGCATATCGTGATTTTGCAGGTGTTGCGGGAGTTGTTCGTGGGGAACTATCTTACTGTAAGGTTAATAATCTGACCCTTATACAAAACCCAACCAATGGATATAAATCAGAGCAGATTACTACATATGGATCATTTTATAGTGGTGCATATAGTATTAAGCCAAGTGTTGAATCAGGTAATACAGCAACTAACGTTTATATATCTTCATCCTATCCATCTTCAACTGAGGAATTCACTAATTCTTTATCCAATGCAGAAGAAGGTGACGCAATTGTTGTTTCAGGGACAATCACAACAACTAATTTAAATGCATCAGGCAAGAATATCACTATTGTGGGTACTACAGAGGATGCGACAATTGATGCATCTTCACAGAGTAGCTATATTGATGCATCCGGAGTAACATTTAAGAATCTTACAGTGAAGGTCGCATCTTCAAAGGACTCCTTCCACAATACAGGATTCATAAATGGTTCTACTGTTTTTGAGAATTGTAAGTTTGAGGGCACGGTTACAGCACAGATTGGTGACTATGTCTTCAATAACTGCGTGTTCACAAATACTAACGAAGGCCATTATCCTGCTTTTGTGTATGCAGGTAAAGCTACATATAATAATTGTACTTTTGAAGGAGTTGACCGTGCAGCTAAAGTTTACAATCATGGTGATGACTACAATTGTGCAGCTGTTTATAATAACTGTACTTTCAGAGCTTCTAAAGTATACAAGACTGCTGTTGAAATTGATGCAACCTATAATGTATCAGGAACTCCGTATCTTGTAGAAATCAATAACCCTACAATTGTGAATATGGGTGTCGCAGAACACTATGCTGTTGGTGCCGATGGTATCTGCAACCTTGAGACTTCAGGAAAGGGTCTCGGTATTGTTACTCTCGACGGCAAGGGCTATTCAGTAGCTTCTACCGCAGCTCAGCTTCAGGCTCTTACAAACGCTGGTAAGGACGTGACTATCGAGCTTGCTCAGGATATTACAGATGCTTTCACATATACTCAGAATGAAGGTGAGGATGTTGTGATCGCTGGTAATAATAAGACTATGACTGGAGCTATCAATGTAACTGCAAGTACTAATGCTGATCATGCAGGTATGTTTGTTATCAAGGACCTCAACTTTGAGACAAATGAGAAGGAAAAGGCATTTATCAATTCAGTGGAGACAAACCATTATCCTCATATCACAGTATCTAATTGTACATTTAAAGGTTCTGGTGCAGGTAGTAATGTCGTTCCTGTAACTCTCAAGAGCTCAAAGTTCTGCGTTATCGAGAACTGTAAAGCAGACAATGTACATTCTCTCCTCCAGAACACCTCAGGTTGGAATCTCACTATCCGCAACTGCGAAGTAACCAATGCAGGTAGAGGTATTTCACTTGGTTCTTGCCAGGAAGTACTTATCGAGAATGTCAAGATTCAGGCAAGCGACGAGAAGTATGGTATTCGTATGGATGCAGCGTATGCGGCAATGACAACTATCAAGAATTGCGAAATAAGTGCATTCTGCCCTGTAGTAGTTCGCAATGCCTCTGCTGCGTATAAACTTGTATTCGACGGCACAAACACAATGACTGCTGCTAATACAGACAATCTGTGGTGTGCAATCGGTACATCAGAGTATGAGGCAAATGGTTCACTGCCAACTGCTGCAACAGGTGCTGTAACTGTAACATTGAACGATGCCGGTCTTGCTGCATCAGGTGTTCACGGTGCATCTAATCTTTAATTGACGACTGACCTCAAGCCCCTGACCGGGCTTGGGGTTGCCAAGACAACAAATTTAAGTTTAACCCAAGGTGATGGGGGGGGGTAATAGCCTCCCTAGCCCCAAAAACCAAAACAAATGAAAAAGATTTTATTTTTCGCATCGGCTCTTGCAGGTCTTTTTCTGGCATCTTCATGTCAGAGGGAGAGTCTTGAGCCTGAAGCAGTGGGTGTAACCTACACGATTAATCTTCC
>CAZMNZ010000170.1:0-3711 GCA_964567765.1 uncultured Muribaculaceae bacterium | reverse complement strand
GAAAGATGGTAGATGCTGTCAGCCCAGTCGAAGCCAAGCTTGCCGAGGATGAGCTTGAGCACCTGGAAATGGTAGTTCTGCTCGTTTCCTACCACATATATATGCTCGTCGAGGCTGTATTCGGCGAAACGCTGCTCCGCAGTTCCGAGATCCTGGGTCATATATACGGAAGTTCCGTCGCCACGGAGAAGGAGCTTGCGGTCGAGACCGTCGGCAGTGAGGTCGCACCATACTGAGCCGTCCTCCTGTTTCTCGAATATTCCCGCCTCAAGGCCTTTCTGCACGAGGGCCTTTCCGAAGAGATAGGTCTGGGACTCGTAATATGTCCTGTCAAAGTTGATTCCGAGGTCCTTGTAGGTCTTGTCGAAGCCTTCATAAACCCAGCCGTTCATGGTCTTCCAGAGTTCCACGACCTCTGCGTCGCCGTTCTCCCACTTGAAGAGCATCTCCTGGGCAGCCTTGAGGGAAGGAGCGTTCTTCTCAGCCTCCTCCTTGGTCATTCCACCAGCTACGAGTTCGTCCACTTCCTTCTTATAGAGATTGTTGAACGCAACATAATAGTCTCCCACGAGGTGGTCACCCTTCTTGCCGCTTGACTGAGGGGTCTCTCCGTTTCCGAGAACCTTCCATGCATACATTGACTTGCAGATGTGGATTCCGCGGTCGTTCACGAGGTTCACCTTCATGACATTGTTTCCGCAGACCTCGAGGAGCTTGGCTACTGACCAGCCGAGGAGGTTGTTGCGGATGTGTCCCAGGTGAAGAGGCTTGTTGGTGTTAGGCGAAGAGTACTCCACCATGATGGTCCTGCCGGTCGGAGCGAGCTGGCCGAAGTCCTGAGCCGCTGCGATTTCCGCAAAGACGTTGTTCCAATAGACCTCCGAGAACGAGAGGTTGAGGAAGCCCTTGACGGTGTTGTAGCCTGCAATCTCAGGCACATTTGTCTTGAGCCACTCTCCTATCGCGTTTCCGGTGTTCTCCGGAGTGGTCTTTGACACCTTAAGGAGCGGGAACACCACAAGAGTGTAGTCTCCCTCAAATTCCTTTCTTGTAACCTGCACCTGCAGCTGTGATTCAGGTACTTCAACGCCGTAAAGCGCCTGAATTGCTTCAGACGCTTTATTTATGATAAAAATTTCTGGTGTCATTATCCTAAATAGCTTTTCAAAAGTTTGCTTCTTGAATTGTTCTTGAGCTTGCGGATTGCCTTCTCCTTGATCTGGCGCACACGCTCACGGGTAAGCCCGAACCTCTCACCGATCTCCTCAAGAGTCATCTCCTGGCAGCCGATTCCGAAGAACGACTTGATGATCTCACGCTCACGGGTGGCAAGTGTCGAAAGCGCCCTCTCGATCTCCTTATTGAGGGACTCGTTCACCAGACCGCGGTCAGCGCTCGGAGAGTCGTTGTTCACGAGCACGTCAAGCAGGCTGTTGTCCTCACCTTCAACGAAAGGTGCGTCCACAGAGACGTGGCGGCCTGATACGCGGAGAGTGTCGGCGATCTTCTCCTTAGGGACATCTATCATCTCGGCGAGTTCCTCGCTTGAAGGCATACGCTCATTCTCCTGCTCGAACTTCTGAAGAGCCTTGTTGATCTTGTTCAGGGATCCCACCTGATTCAGAGGCAGTCTGACGATTCTCGACTGCTCGGCAAGAGCCTGAAGGATAGACTGGCGGATCCACCACACAGCGTAGGAAATGAACTTGAATCCTCTTGTCTCATCGAACTTCTCAGCCGCCTTGATGAGTCCGAGGTTACCCTCGTTGATAAGGTCCGGAAGGCTGAGGCCCTGATTCTGATACTGCTTTGCGACAGAAACCACGAACCTGAGGTTAGCTCTGGTGAGTTTCTCAAGTGCCTGCTGGTCTCCCTTGCGGATCCTCTGGGCAAGTTCCACTTCCTCCTCTACCGTGATGAGTTCCTCACGTCCGATCTCCTGGAGATATTTATCGAGCGAAGCACTCTCTCGGTTTGTAATGGATTTTGTAATCTTTAATTGTCTCATTCGTATATGTTGTATTAATTTCTTCGTCAGGATCCGTCGGCTTCGCTCAGGATGACAGAGCCGGGAAACCTTATTCTTATACTCCGAAGCCGAAGTAGCCGGTTCTGCCGGAAGGGGTTGTTCCTTCGATGAACACCGTTCTCTTTGACTTCTTGACGATTTCGATGACGTCTTCCGGAGTCTTCACCGGATGGTCGTTCACGTACTGGATCACGAACCCTTCAGTTGCTCCCGCTTCCATAAGTTTGCCCGGACCGAGTTCCACGATCTCCACGCCGTTCTTTATTCCAAGCTTCTCAAGAGTCTCCTCTGAAGCCGCCTTGATGGATGAGCCATAGAAGGCCACCGATCCGTCGTCCGCCCTGGTACCGTTCTCCTGCGCCGTACCCTTGAACTTCACGTCCAGTTTCTTCTGTTTTCCGTCGCGGATAACAGTCACAACTGCCTCATCTCCAGGGGAGAATCTGCTGACTGTCTCCTGAACGGAAGCTGAGTTGGTAAGCATGGTGGAATCGATGGCTATAAGGACGTCACCAGCCTTGATCCCGGCCTTGTCCGCAGCCCCGCTTTTCGAAACCTCAACAATATATACGCCGTTTCTTGAAGAAAGTTTCAAGTCATTTGCAATTTTATCATCGATTTCCTGCATCGTGATTCCGAGCACGGCTCTCTGCACGCTGCCGTAGTCCATCAGGTCATAGACAATCTTCTTCACGATATTGACCGGAACGGCGAATGAATATCCAGCATAAGATCCTGTCTGAGAGATGATTGCAGTGTTTATACCCACAAGATTTCCGGCCTTGTCCACCAGGGCTCCGCCACTGTTACCCGGGTTCACGGCAGCATCTGTCTGGATGAACGATTCGATCTTGAACTCACCGGAATAGTTCGGCATGGAACGTCCTTTTGCACTGACGATTCCGGCAGTGATGGTCGAGCGCAGGTCATATGGAGAACCGATTGCAATCACCCATTCTCCAAGACGGAGTTTGTCTGAGTCTCCGAAAGGCACTACAGGAAGTCCGTTTGCCTCGATCTTAAGGAGAGCCACGTCAGTTGCAGGGTCTGTGCCGACCAAAGTCGCCGGATATGTCTGATTGTTGTTGAGTGTCACGTCAATCTTGGTAGCGCCTTCAATGACATGGTTGTTGGTCACGATATATCCATCCTCGCGGATTATGACGCCTGAGCCGCTGCCTACCTTTTCACGCTGCTGCGGCGCTCCCTGCTGAGGGAAGCCGAAGAAGAAATCGAAGATGGAGTTCGGAGCCTGCTGCATGGTCTGGGTGGCTGACACCTTGACATATACGACAGCATCGACTGCCGATTCGGCAGCATATGTGAAGTCAGGCCAGTTGTCCTGTGTCAGACTGACAGTGCGGAATCTGGCTCCGTCCATGGTCGTCTGCACCACTTCAGTTCCCCGTTCAGGGACCAACGTCTTTACCACTGCATAGGCAGTGAGCCCTCCTGCAAGCGCGGAAAGCAATGTAATCAAGATACCTCTTTTCATAAATATAGTATGTTTATCGTTATTTTCTGTCACGGTTTTTGCAGACAGCGGGATGCTGTCAGAAGACCGGGGCACAAAAATCAAAAATAATGCCAATATTTCAATGTTTTGAGACGCTTATTCAAGTTTTAATTACTATATTTGATGTAGTTTGATTAAGATTCTTTGAGTATCAAACCATTAAGAA
>CAZMNZ010000169.1:0-3732 GCA_964567765.1 uncultured Muribaculaceae bacterium | reverse complement strand
CCCCCCCCGACACAAAAGTCAGAAGGATGGCAAAGCATAGTGTCATGATTCTATTCATACGAATTTTGTTTGGTTAGTAGATTGTTTTGTATTTAGTTTTTCCTTAATTGGTATCATTGAGGAATCATTTTGTCTTGACAAGACGGACAGACAGTGCTCCGAGCACGAGAAGGACTGCCGCTACCAGGAACATGCTCACCTGATCTCCGCCCACCAACTTGAGGATCAGACCTCCGCACGCCGCAGCAGCTATCTGCGGAAGGCAGATGGTGCCGTTGAACAGACCGAGGTAGGTTCCGATGTGCTCACCGGAAAGCGAGTTGGTCAGGAGTGTGAAAGGAATCGCCAGCATCGCTGCCCATGCCGCTCCGATAAGGAGGAATGAGGCGATGAGGAGATACTGGTCGTGAATGAAGAATATTGAAGCGAAGCCGACAGCTCCGACAAGGAGACTGACCACGTAAGCGGTCTTGATATTCTTGAACTTAGGAATGAGAAGAGCCCAGAGCATAGAGCCGATGGCCTGAACAGCGAACATCATTCCCACCCAGTTGCCGGCTTCCTGATAGCCCTCGGAAGCGACATCTGTCGTGCCCCAGCAGGTGTCGGCGATGGCACCGTTGGTGTATGTCCACATATAAAGGAATGCAGCCCAGCAGAAGAACTGGACGATTCCCACAGTCCAGAATGTCTTAGGCGCATTCTTGAGAAGCACCAGCATGCTTGGAGCCTTCTCCTCTTCTTTCTTATGAGTGTCGATGTCATGGAACTCCGCATATTCCTTCGGAGGCATCTCCTTCACCTTGAAAGTCGTGAAGAGGACGCAGAGGATGAGGATGGCGGCGCCGATATAGAAAGCATATTTCACAGTGTCAGGGACCTGGCCCTCAGGAGCGGTGTTGGCAATACCTATCCATGCGAAGAGGAACGGGAACACATATCCTACGAGGCTGCCTGCATTGCAGAGGAAACTCTGGATGGAATATGCCTGAGCCTTCTGGTTCTCGCCGACCATGTCACCTACAAGCATCTTGAACGGCTGCATGGCAACGTTGATGGATGTGTCCAAAAGCATGAGAGAAAGGAGTCCGAAGACCATGGCTCCGCTTACTGCGAGACCGAAATTACCGGCGTTAGGAAGCATGCACATAACGAGGATGGCGATGATCGATCCGAGGAAGAGATATGGGATTCTGCGTCCGAGACGGGTCCATGTCCTGTCGCTGTACTTTCCTACGAGAGGCTGTACGATGAGGCCCATGAGGGGAGGGAGAATCCAGAAAAAGCTGAGATTGTGCGGATCCGCACCAAGTGTGGCGAAGATGCGGCTGATATTCGCATTCTGAAGCGAATATGCTATCTGGACTCCGAAGAATCCGAAGCTGATGTTCCACATCTGCCAGAACGTAAGTTTCGTTTTTTGCATTTTTATGCTGTTTTGGTTACTGTTTTCAGTGTATATAAAGTTTGTAAATATAAATATTAATCACAATTTATAGAATTTTTTCAGACGAAATGTTTGAAAAAAGATGACGAACGGTCATAATTAAGAGACGAACAAAACATAATTTTTGTTTTATATGGACAAAAACGCTAACTTAGTAGCGGTTTTGAACTGTATTTCAGAATGAAACGCATCAGCATACCATTCATAATACACATATTTGCCCTGCTTCATGCCTTCATCGCGCTAGCCTGCCGGTTCGGTGGAATAGATGATGAACTTTTCCTGACCATTCTCACCATGGCGATGGTGCTGCTGATATGCATGAAACGCCGTCTGAGCATAGAATTCTCTGCCGCCAGCATCATAGTGGCCAACTTCATAGGCTACATCATGGGAAACATCGGTGCCGACATCCTCGAACACTTCATATATTCCCCATATGCCGTCAATGCCCTGTCAACGGCCGCGACCACGGAGGTTCTTGGATGGAGCATAGTGGCTCTGACCAAGATATTCCGGCTGGGACGGAAACCGGAAGACAGGGAATACGGAGAGTCGTACCTAAAGTGGATACTCATTGCCACCGGCGGTGTGTTCCTCCTACGTCTGGGCATAATCCTCCTGTTCTCGGACACGCCTCTGGGCACAATGGACATGGTGAATGCTGTGGCGAAGGTGTTCTCCAACTCTCTTGCTCTGATTACGATATTTTGTGTGAACATCATATATATAAGGTACAGCGACAGGATAACACGGAAGATGGGACGGCCGCTCAAGGTCATCCTGCTCATCGTCTTCATGCTGACGGTCAGTGTTCTTGAGACCCTGCTTGTCTCTGAAGTGACTTCCACCGAGGCTGCCGGGTTCAGAAGGTCCTTACCTTCACTGTTCGTGACTTCGCTTCTTGCGCAGATAACGGTATACTGCCTTGTATATATGGCGAATTACGCCCTCACCACACGAATGAAGATGCGGGCTGAGATAGGAAAGGCGAACATGGCACAGTACCGCTACATGAAACTCAAGCAGCAGGTCAACCCGCATTTCCTGTTCAATTCACTGAACATTCTGGACTGCCTTGTCTGCGAAGAACAGAACGAGAAGGCAAGCCTGTACATACATAAACTCGCCGGAATATACAGATACATGATCAAGAGCGAGGAGGAGGAAGTCGTGCCTCTGCGGGACGAACTCACGTTTGTCGGTCAGTACGTCGATCTGCTGCGCATCCGTTTCCCTGAGGGGCTCAATGTGGAAATGGACATTCAGGAAGAACTGATGGGACGCTTCGTGCTTCCGTGCGCTCTGCAGCTGCTTATCGAAAACGCGACCAAGCACAATGCCGTCAACATCGAGAATCCTCTGACCATCAAGGTGGTGGCCGACAAGACAAGTGTCCGGGTGACCAACAACATCAACCCTAAATTTGGCAGAGTCGAGTCCACGGGTCTGGGGCTCAAATATCTCCGCCAGCAGTATCTGGACGTCTGCGGAAAGAATATTGTAATTGAACACACCGATGCGGCATTCAGTGTCACATTGCCATTAATATAGAGAATTATGATGAAGGTCCTGATTGTAGAAGATGAAATCATGGCTCAGAAGAGCCTCACCCGACTCCTCATGCAGAACTTTTCGGACATGAGCATAGTGGGATACACCGATTCTATAAAGAGTACGGTGGGCTGGCTGAGGACGGAAGGGAACTCCGCTGACATAATATTCATGGATGTGGAACTGTCAGACGGAGTCTGCTTCGAGATCTTCCGTCAGGTGGATGTCAAGGCCAAGGTCATAATGACAACTGCATACGACAGTTACGCCCTGAAGGCCTTTGAAGCCGGGAGCGTGGACTACCTTCTGAAACCGGTGGAGGCCGCCGCGCTCAAGAGGGCGGTCGCCAGGTGCAGGATGAGCGGAGGTCAGATAGATGTGGAAGCGTTGATGAAGGCTTTCGGAAGCGGCTCAAAGAAGGAATACAAGGAAAGGTATATCGTCCGCTTCAACGACCGCATCGTTCCTTTGGAGACCTCGAACATCGCCTACATCTACTCCGAGGAGAAGAACAACTACCTCGTGACCTTTGACGAGCAGAGATATGTAATCGACTCGTCGCTCGACCTTGTGGTGGACGAGTTCAATCCGGAACAGTTCTTCAGAATATCCCGAAGCTGCATCATATCCCTCAAGGCCATTGTCAGCATCATCAAGCAGGCCGGCGGCCGTCTGCGCATCGTAGCCAGACCTGAACCGGAATTCGAGATGACCGTCAGCCGCTCCCGTGT
>CAZMNZ010000168.1:0-3736 GCA_964567765.1 uncultured Muribaculaceae bacterium | reverse complement strand
ACCTTCAACAAGGATATCCGACTGCGAACCGTTCAACTCTATATTTTTAAGCAGAATTCCAGCCATAAATATCAGTTTAGAGTTTTCAAAGTTAAGAAAATTCTTTTAAAACCACATCAAATATTGCACCTCCAGAATATTTTAGAAAAAGATTTGACAATCTGATTAAAACACCCTATATTTACTTGATTTTTATAAGCCAAACCAAGCATAACACTTTAAACTTATAATATAATGGCATTCAAAGGAGCAATCGAGGTGGATACGCAGAAATGCAAAGGCTGCGGTGTCTGCGTTGAAAACTGTCCGACCAAGAGCATCGAACTCTCGAAGCTGGTCAACAACAAAGGTTATCATTATGCCGAAATGGTGGGCGAAGCCTGCATAGGTTGTTCAAACTGTGCGGTCGTGTGCCCTGACTCGGTGATTACTGTTTACAGAGTTAAAATCTAAAGGATATGGCAGAAAAGATTTTGATGAAAGGAAACGAAGCGATTGCCATATCGGCAATTCGTAACGGTGCGGACGGTTACTTCGGTTATCCGATCACCCCGCAGTCTGAAGTGATGGAGACACTCATGAAGGAAAGGCCATGGCTCACAACCGGAATGGTAGTTCTTCAGGCAGAGAGTGAGACATCATCCATCAACATGGTTTATGGCGGTGCATGCTGCGGAAAGAAGGTCATGACATCTTCAAGTTCGCCTGGAATCAGCCTCATGTGCGAAGGTCTGAGTTACCTTGCGGGAGCGGAACTTCCATGCGTTGTCGTGAACTGCCAGCGCGGTGGCCCTGGTCTTGGAACCATCCAGCCAAGCCAGAGTGACTACAACCAGTGCGTTAAGGGCGGCGGACACGGAGACTACAACGCAATCGTGCTTGCACCTGCTTCTGCACAGGATATGTACGACTTCGTGGACTGGGGATTCGACCTCGCGTTCAAGTATCGCACTCCTGTGATCATCCTTGCCGACGGCATCGTAGGCCAGATGATGGAGAAGGTCGAGCTTCGTCCTGAGAAACCTCGCATGACAAAGGAGGAACTTCTGAAGGTCGCTCCATGGGCCACTACAGGAAAGCCTGCGGACAGACCGTACAACATCATCACTTCCCTCGCCCTTGAGTCAGACGTGCAGGAGAAGTTCAACCAGAAACTTGCCGCAAAGTATGCCGTCATCAAGGAGAACGAAGTGAAATATGAGGAATATATGACAGAGGATGCGGAATATCTGTTCGTTGCATTCGGCTGCTCGTCACGTATCTGCGAGGCGGTTGTAGACCAGCTCCGTGAACAGGGAGTCAAGGCAGGTCTGCTCAGACCTGTTACCCTCTTCCCGTTCCCGACAAAGAGACTCCAGGAGCTTTCTAGCCAGGTGAAGAGCATGATGACCATCGAGTTGAACCTCGGTCAGATGGTGGACGACGTAAGACTTGCAGTCAACGGAGCATGCCCTGTGGGATTCTATGGAAGGCAGGGAGGAAACATCTTCACTCCTGATGAAATAGTGGATGAGTTCAAGAAGTTCAACAATCTGAAATAAGCAAAGACATGAATATAGAAGATATCAAGAAACCCGAGAACATCGTCTACAAGAAGACCCCTATTCTTACAGACAATGTAATGCACTACTGCCCAGGATGTTCACATGGCACAGTGCACAAGCTCGTAGCTGAAGTCATCGAGGAGATGGGCATCCAGGAGGAGACCATCGGAATCAGCCCGGTAGGCTGCTCGGTGTTCGCATATAATTATCTGAACATAGACTGGCAGCAGGCCGCACACGGACGTGCACCTGCTCTTGCAACAGCGACAAAGCGTCTCAACCCTGAGAAATTCGTGTTCACATATCAGGGAGACGGTGACCTTGCATCAATAGGTACGGCTGAGATCATCCATGCCTGCAGCCGTGGCGAGAACATCGTGGTGATCTTCATCAACAACGGTATCTACGGTATGACCGGAGGTCAGATGGCCCCTACCACCCTCCTTGGAATGAAGACTGCGACAACTCCTTACGGACGTGACGCCAAACTCAACGGATTCCCTCTCGTGCTCGCTCCTATGATCGCGCAGCTCGACGGCACAGCCTTCATCACAAGACAGTCAGTTCACACAGCAGTCGCTGCACGCAAGGCAAAGGCAGCCATCCGCAAGGCATTCGAGTACAGCCAGAAGGGAATCGGACTTTCATTCGTGGAAATCGTGGCAACCTGCAACTCAGGATGGAAGATGAGCCCTACAGCAGCCAACAAGTGGATGGTGGAGAACATGTTCCCTAAGTATCCGCTCGGTGACATCAAGGACGTTTTAAAACAGGAATAATCATGAAAGAGGAAATCATTATAGCAGGTTTCGGAGGACAGGGAGTCCTCTCGATGGGAAAGATCCTTGCATACTGCGCAATCATGCAGGATATGGAGGTGACATGGATGCCTTCATACGGCCCTGAGATGCGTGGAGGAACCGCAAACGTATGCGTTATCGTAAGCGACAAGAAGATCAGTTCCCCAATCGTGACCAAATATGACACAGCGATCGTGCTCAACCAGCAGTCACTCGACAAGTTCGAGAGCACAGTCAAGCCGGGCGGACTTCTCATATATGACCCTAACGGAATCATCAACCCTCCTACAAGGACTGACATCAAGATCTGCAG
This sequence comes from uncultured Muribaculaceae bacterium, assembly GCA_964567765.1. GTDB lineage: Bacteria > Bacteroidota > Bacteroidia > Bacteroidales > UBA932 > Cryptobacteroides. The sequence continues at coordinate 1,079 of CAZMNZ010000168.1, read as the reverse complement.
GATCGACGCGATAAACGTCGCTGCACAGGTGGGTAACGCAAAGGTTTACAACATGGCAGTAATGGGCGCGTTTCTCAAGATCAAACCGATCGTGTCATTCGACAACATCGACAGGGGACTGGCAAAGTGCATCCCTGCACGCTATGCCGATCTCATCGCACTCAATAAAAAGGCTATCGAGGAAGGTATGAACGCAGTAGAAGAGCTCTAAGCCTAAACAAATACAGGCAGACTGCTTTGATTTTCTCATTTAAATTTTGAGAAATCAAAGCAGTTTGTTATTTTTGTGCGGTAGGTTTAAACGTATTGTATAATGTCGGAAACACTGAGACAAAGCATAAGAAGACTGATAGCGCTATACGAGACTGAAAAGGCGGAGCGCGCAAGGCTGGAGTCTGAGCTGGAGAAGACACAGATGCAGAACGAGACCTGCAAAGAGCAGATAACAGAGTTAAAGAGAGAGATTGATAACCTTAAGTTGAAGCAGGCATTCATGGCTGACAGTGTTGACAACACCCAGGCCAGGAAGAAGATTGATAAACTGATAAAGGAAATCGACAGATGCATCTCATTGATGGAGGGATAATATGGATCAGAAGATAACGGTAAAGATTGCTGATTGCAAATTCTCCCTTGTGGCAAAGTCACCGGAGCAGGAGGAGATCATCAGAAAGGCTGCCGACCATACGGACAAGCAGATCACGAAATATCAGGAAAAATATCCTGAGACTCCGCTTGTCAAGGTGTTGTCCATGGTAGCCCTGAACATGGCAGTCGAGAACGTCACCTTCAGCAAACGTCTGCAGGAATACGTGCAGAACGACGAGAAGCTTGCTAAAGAACTTGAGAATTATCTTGACAACATTGATAAAAACAGCCGTTAGTTACATTTTTTGCTGAAATCAACACTAATAATGTAACCGGGCGAACTCGGATGGGGATGAAGGACCTATGTGACCCTTATGGGGATTCCGCTTTGCGGGACGGAGGATTTCAGAACCGTTTTTCCGGAGCCCAAATCTTATTTTTAAGATTTTCTGACAAACTTGCTAACGGCTTTTTATTGAATAACCTGACCG
>CAZMNZ010000167.1:0-3743 GCA_964567765.1 uncultured Muribaculaceae bacterium | reverse complement strand
AAGCCTTCCGCATACGGAATATGCCTCCGTCTCCTTGAATGAACAGGTGCTCATCTTCGCACCTTTTTCCGGCCACCATCCCGAGAATGTAATGTACAGATCGCTGAGTCCGAGTTCTGCGGCAAGGGCTTCACTTTTATAAGTCACCGGTGCACAGGACCCTTTCAGCGTCCTCTTCACAGGAAGCCAGTCCGCATATCTGTACAGCCCGTCGAGATCCTCGCGAGGAGTGAATTTCCTGTTTTCGTATTCAGCTCTGACAAGGCTGGCGCAACTGCATGCCGGGTCGGCAAGCGCCCATCCGCAATCTTCGAAATTGTGTCCGTCTGCGCAGCATGTCAGCGTGTACTTTGTCGGTTTGAAGTTCATGTCATTTTTCAGTTTTATTGTTTTCATATATGGAGTCGGCGGCTATTTCCGCTATATCCCTCACAGGTATGTCGGCGTATCTTCCGAATGTGCTTTTGCACAAAGGACATGCGGTGACTATTGTATCCGGCGAGTCTTTGGAGAGATGTGCCAGAGCGTTTTCCGTGAGGGCCTTGCGTCTGTCGAATCCCAGGCTCAGGCTTCCCAGACTGCCTCCGCAGCAGATGCTCTCCTTTCCTGCCACGTCTCCTTCCACCAATGTTCCCGCTTCCGATATCACGTTGCGTGGCTGCTCGTATATGCCGCATCCTCTGCCGAGTTCGCAAGGATCGTGATAAACGTATTTCATACCCGTATCGACGAGGCTCAGGCGGCCTTCCTTCATCAGACGGTCTATGTATTCCGTATGGTGGAGGATCTCTACGCCTCTGAGATCATAGTTCTCCTTGAATATTCGGTAGCAGATGGGACAGCTGACCAGAAGAACTGACGCTCCGGACATACGGATCATTTCCGTGTTCTTCCTGATCATTTCTTCTGCTGCATCCTTCCTTCCCGCAATGAGCATAGGTCTTCCGCAGCATATGCCCCCTTCCTTGTCCATGACGCTGTAGCCCTCTCCAGTTTTATCCATTATTGCGGTCATAGCCCTGCCTATGGCAGGAGTGAGGGAAGTCATGCATCCCATGAAATAGAGGACTTCTCTTCCGCCTTCCACGCCTGAGACGAGTTCTTTCGGGTCTATGGCGGAGTAGTCGTGACCTATATTGTATTTCCTTCTGGTGCGATGAACTATCCTTATGCGGTCTCCTTCCACGCCCACAGGACATACGCTGCTGCATTTTCCGCAGAGAAGGCATTTGTCGCTGATCTGCTCTATGCGTCTTTCGTTATGCCGCTTGATCTGACGGTTGAGATAGACAGTGGCGTCTCTGGAGTTTGCCGGCACCACGCTCAAAGGACAGGCGTCTATGCATACGCCGCATCCCGGACAGGAATATGTCTCGGCCCGCGCGACTCCCTTTTCGGCATGACGGATCGGGATGCCGGCGTTGCGCAGTGGAATCAGAAGGATTTCGGCGGGTATGTGCATATATCTGCTGAAGGGCAGGATGCATAGGAATACGCCCAGTGAAATGGAATATGCCCACCAGACAGGCAAGGCGTTCACGGAATCACTGAGGAATGAGTGCAGCACCATATTCAGGGTCTTTGTAAGGAAAGATCCGCCGCTGATGTCGGCTGTGAACCCCTCAGCAAGAAGCCTGAGCGGGAATATGCTCCACAGGGCATAAAGTCCGATAAGATCGGTGAGGCTGCCGCGTGTGGTCCTTCTCATTCCGAACAGACGGGAACGCACCCTCTTTATCATCGCCAGGATTATGCCGCTCAGCACAATCAGAAGGAAAAAGTCCATGAGGAAGAAGAAGAACGATCCCTGCATCGTGTTTTCCGTCACGGCGACGAAATATCTGAAGAATATAGGGTACCAGAGCCTGTGGATCCTTTCGGGCGTATAGAGAAAGACCTCGATGTGACCGATGATTATCAGCATGAACCATCCGAATGCTATGCTGGAATGCATATATCCCAGAAGCCTGTTCCTCTTCCACAGCTTGACATGGAAAAGGCAGTCGCAGAACCAGTCCCTGATGTTCTTTGCCAGTATCTTAGGATTGAGGAACGACCGGAAGAACTGCTTCCTGTCTTCAGCGGAAAGTTCTGCTATGATGCGTATGGCACCCAGTCCGCACCAGCACAGCACGAATATCATTCCTATCATGAAAGGAACTACGAAACTGTCGAATCCTGATGGGTAGATGTCTCTCATCTGGTTTCCTCCTTTTTATATATCCTGCAGATTGACAGGACCAGATTTCTTGTGTTGATGCCTCTTGGACAGACCATTGAGCATTTTCCGCAAAGCATGCACGACGATGTCAGGCCGAGAGCCTCCTGTTCCCTGCCTCTCTGGAGCAGGTGCAGTACCTTTCTCATGCTCATGCCGGAGAATCTGCCTGCAGGACATGTCGCGCTGCAGGAACCGCATGACATGCAGCGCCTGGTATCCGGCTCGATCGAGCATAACTCATCGAACCGGCCTCTGTCCACCTTGTCAAGATTGATTGTGGAACTTGCAGAGAGTGTGAACCCGAAGATGTTCATTTCGTGTCTTTGATTATCGCGGTGTGGATGTCAAGTGCAGCGGACCGTGCCTCTGCCAATGTTTCAGGCACGGTCTTGGGACCTGTGCAGGCTCCTGCGTAGAAAATGCCGTCCTTGTCGGAAGACGTGATGTGCAGGATATTGTCGCGGCTTTTGAGGAATCCGTCGGTATCGACCGGCAGCGATATCTGTGAGGCCGTTGAGGCGCTTTCGGGATTACACGCCATTCCGGCCATGAGTACCAGAAGGTCTGCAGTCACCTTAAGAGGTTTGCCGGACAGTGTGTCTTCCGCCTTCACTACAAGATGCCCGTCCATGGTTTCTCCCACTTCCGAGACGCGGCCTCTGATGAAATGGATTCCATGGTCCCTTTGTGCCCTTGTGTAGAAATCCTCGAATTTCTTCCCGAAGAGGCGCAGGTCCATGTAGAAACAGTATATCTGCGCATCCGGATATTTCATCTTCAACTCTATAGCCTGCTTTATTGCAGTGATGCAGCATACTTTAGAACATTGCGTGTTCCTTGCCTTTTCGTCGCGGGAACCGACGCAGTGGACGAAAGCAATGGAGTTCTTTTCAGCCGTGTCGATCCTGCTGTCAGCATTGCCGTTGAACCAGCGCTCAAGGTCCGCGTTAGTGACTACGTGGTCATATATTCCGTATCCGTATTCCTCTTTTTTCTGCGCTGCAAAAAGATTGAAGCCTGTCGCAAACAGGATGTATTTCGTGCTTATCGATATCCCGTTGGACAGCCGGATGTTGTATATGTCCTTCAGACGGTTTACCGACGATATCTCGGTGTTGAGGAATATATTTGCGTCGCGGCATGAGTCAGCGAGGGTGTCGATCACCTCCTTTGCAGGAGTGAGGTCCGGAAACAGCACGTTCCAGTCAGCGACATGTCCTCCGAGACGGTCGCTTTTCTCCACGATGATAGGCGAGTGGCCCATTTTCAGAAGTTGCGAAGCCGCCTCCATTCCGGCTGTCCCGCCTCCTATTATTACTACGATTTCATTCATCCGGTCAGAAAGATATGTGTTTTGATCAAAAGCATCTGATGCCGGCAGGCAGTTCCGGCTTCATGATGTCCTTACTGTTCAGACCCTTGTATTTTTCAGCAGGGTCATATTCTATTCCTATCTTGTCAAGAAGAGGCTCCACGGCCACCTGATGGAGCTGCAGACCGAGGTCCCACGGGTCATATCCGA
>CAZMNZ010000166.1:0-3784 GCA_964567765.1 uncultured Muribaculaceae bacterium | reverse complement strand
CCGCCCTCAGATTTGACCACAGTCTCGCAACTGGCAGTGACCTCTGTCGGAATGCCGCCGTCCACTCTGGTGTATGTCTCGGTAATTCCAGCCGCCGTGAGGGTGAAGGCGTTCTTGTCCTCGCTTCTGAGTTCGTATGAGGTACCCCAAGGAGCCCCGTCGTTATATTCTCCGCTCAGGATATATCCCGCCCCCTCCGCAACGGGAGCAGTCAGTTCATATATCCCGTGAGCAGTCAGTTCATATATCCCGTTATATACCCTGTATGCCCCCTCTCCGATCTGCTGGTAGAGGACAAAGGTCTTCTCCGCGGTGAATGTCACATAGATTTCAGCATCAATGGATGTCGATGTGCAATGCCAGTCGCCGACCAGTTTCTCAGCCATGGTCAGTTCCTTTTCGCATGAGGTCAGCAGGCATAGCGCCGCTGCATATATATATAATAGTATCTTTTTCATATCCGTCTTATATTAGAACCATCCTCCGTTGCTGGCGGCGTAAGGTCTTGAAACAATGGAAAGTTCGCGAGCAAATGCCATCTCTCCGATTCCGTCCTCCATTGCGGTGTCCTTTCCGACAGCCGAACTCAGAGTGACCTTTCCCGCTCCGATCTTGGTGCAGGTGAGTTCCAGTTTTCCGTCCTTGATCACCGGGTCTTCCGCAAGACCGAGCGCTGTCTTGGTCTGTTCGTCGATGGTGAGTTCATATTTCATGTTCCCGGCACTGCCTCCAAGGCACTGGGAAAGGTCGATGGCAGTCTTCTCTCCGACCTTGACCATCACGGAAGGAGTGCCCTCGATTGCCATGAGGAACTTCCATGCATCGACGGCTCCCGTGCCCATATTGCCCTTGTACTGTGACAGAGGGATCGTCTTGCCGTTATATGACTTGCTGCCCTGAGTGCAGAACTGGTCGATGTCGTTCACGGATGTGAGAAGGTACGAGGTGAGTTGCTCGTTGGTGAGTTTCCTGCCGAGTTTTGCCGCATATGAAATACCCAGCGCCACTACTCCTGACACATGAGGGCAGGCCATCGAAGTCCCCTGCATATATACATACTGTCCGTCGCTTCTGCCGTCATCCCTTATCGCTCCCGGCGATCCCTGTGCGGCGTTTGAGACACCTGTTGAAAGCACGGCCCTGATCTTGTCGTTCTCGGAAGTCATTTCTCCGCCAGGTGCGGCGATCTTGCATCCGGGACCATAGTTGGTGTAGCCTCCCGGAAGGAAATCCAGGCCGAACGAGGTAACTGAAATCACGTATGGAAGCGCTCCCGGATAACTTGAATAAGGGTTGCTGTGGTTTCCGGCAGCAAAGATCGCGATGTTCCTTTCCAGAGCCGGATGATGACAGTTCTCCGGATCCAGGAAGTATTTGAGGGCTGCATTTTCCAGAGGCGAACCCTTGATGTCGTCAATGTTATCTCCGCTTCCGTTGATATAGATGTCGTCTTGGGTGATGGTCACTGACGTTCCGTATGAGCACTGCGCTATGCAGGCTCCGTTGTCTGCTGCATATACGAATGCCGCTGCACTCTGAGCGTCGCTTGTCGCCTTGTTCCCTTCGAAGATCTGGCATGTCATCAGTCGCACTCCGTCACCGTTTCCTGTGCCTCCTGCAATCGAACTCACGCCCTTGCCGTTGTTGTTTGTCGCTCCGATGATTCCGGCCACATGTGTTCCGTGTCCGCTTCCGGTCGACCAGTTGAGGGTATTTCCCTGGACAGCATCCGCGACCTTCTTGCCGTCAAGCCTGTCGCCTGCGAATTCGTCGGTGATGCGGAAGCAGCCTACGAAGTTGAAGCCGTACTTGTCGTCTATATATCCGTTGCCGTCATCATCCTTTCCGGCAGTTCCGTTGACTTCCGCCTCGTTCTGCCACAATGCGTCAGCCAGATCGACATGCATGCTGTTCACGGCGCAGTCAAACACGGCTACCACCACGCTAGGGTCGCCTCCCGTCAGCCTCCATGCATCGCGTACTCCTACATCCGCACCCTCGACAGCGTCTTCTGTAAGCGTTCCGTCATTGACCAGATTCCACTGCCAGCGGTAATAAGGGTCGTCGAACACATCGGGGTTCTTCGGCGGGACGGAGTCTTCCGACTTCGTCAGTGCCGGAATATCGAACGGAACAGCCATTCCGTCTGTCACAGGCTGGACATATCTAGTGTACTGCAGGGACTTCACAAGAGGTGCAGCGGCAAGCCTCTCCGCCATGTCCTCCAGCCTGATCTGCGGGTCGAACTCCACGGTAAACCACTGATGCAGGCCATATTTCCTGGCCACTTCCATATTCTTCGGCTGGACAGGAAGAGCAGGGGATATCTTAAGCCCTTCGATCCCGTCAAACACACCGGAACCCTTGCTTCCGACCGCCGAAACGGCCTCGTCTTCAAGTCTGACAAGCAGGCTTCCCTGAATCAGTTCTCCCTGGCTGCCCCCGACCAGTTTGGTCATGAGCGTCTGCTGCTGAGGTGTCATCTCAGCAGCGTCTTCATGCAGTTCCTTGGCGCATGAAGCAAGAGCTGCCGCTGAGACCAGCAAAGCAAAAATCGTTTTCTTCATATATTCGGTATTATTCGTTTCTAAGTTTCAGGACTGCCTTGCGGACTCCCTTTCCGCTCACCTCTACGGTGATGTTTCCCGGCTGGGTGACGCTCTGGACGAGCACTGTGAGTTGACCGCTGAAAAGATGCATCTGAGGCTGCTGGAACGCTTCCAGACAGGTTGGGTCTCCGTTTGCGATGGCCTTGAACGAGCCGGCTCCGGTGACTTTCACCTTCACGAGCCTGCTGTCCACCGGAACAGGATTCCCGTCCTTGTCGGTCAGGCTCACATTCACATAGCAAAGGTCCTCTCCATCCGCCTTGAGCACGGTCCTGTCCGGAGTGAGTTTCACGGAATGAGCCTTTCCTGCTGTGCGGATTACCTTCTCTGCAACAGCCTTCCCGTCAGCGTCGTATGCAACGACCTTCAACTCTCCAGACTGATAGGTCACCTCGTCCCACATCAGACGGAACCTCTTCATAGCCTTCTCCCCGAGGCATGGAACCCCGCCGTCTGCCGGAGCGAAAGTGCGTACACCCTGTGAAACGCCGTTCACAAAAAGTTCTGCCGAAGGGTAGGATGTATATACATAGACCGGTGTCACTTCGCCCTCGCGGCCCTCCCAGTTCCAGTGCGGAAGCACGTGGAGGGTGTGGTCGACAGTGTTCCACTGGCTGCGGTATAGATAGTATCTGTCCTTAGGAATCGAAGCGAGGTCCACTATTCCGAACACCGAAGAGTGGTTTGGCCATGCGTCAGCGTCATATGGCGAAGGCTCGCCGAGATAGTCGAAGCCGGTCCATACGAACTGTCCTATGCACCAGTCATAGTCCTGGTCTGCCGCGAAATCGTTGTCAGGAATATTGGACCATGAACAGAACTCTGTGTCATATGACGAAGACTGCTGGTCTTCATGCTTGATTGCTGCTCCCAGTTTTACAGGAAAATGATAGACTCCGCGCGAACTCACCGTCGAAGCAGTCTCGCTGCCGAGGATGATCCGCTGAGGAAGGAGGTGATATGCAGGAATATAACGGTCCACCTTGTAGTTGAATCCCGCCACGTCGAGCACTTCGGCAAAGCCGTTGACCACCACTGCGTTATACTGGTCCATTCCGCAGGTCACCGGTCTTGTCGAATCTTCGCGGTGGCAAAGGCCCTGGAGCCACGATGCCACCTCTATGCCTTCCGGCTTCCACTGTGAAGGCACTTCGTTTCCGATGCTCCACATCACC
>CAZMNZ010000165.1:0-3807 GCA_964567765.1 uncultured Muribaculaceae bacterium | reverse complement strand
AAAATGTTCCGCAGCGTTTCCAGCTCCATCCGCCGGAAAGCAGCCTCACCGTCAGTGGTAAAGATTTCGGGAATGCTGCGGCCGGCGCGCTCCTCAATGACAGCATCCAAATCCATAAAAGGACAGCAGAGCAGCTCCGAGAGTCTCCTCCCGACACTGCTCTTGCCGCATCCCATAAATCCTGTCAATGATATCATCATGTCCTAAAACAGACAGAGCTGTGCATCGTCTCCAGGGAAATCGATGTCGATGGGGTCTTCCACATCGGAATTGTCTATCTCACCGGCCTGGTTTTCAGCCTCGGAAGCCTCCTCTACGATGTCGTCCTCAGGCTTGTGCAGAGGCTCGATGAAGGCTACGGACTTAACATCCAGCGCGCTGACCTTCTTGCCCTTGGCCTGCAGACCCTTCTTCGCTATGAACTCCTCGGCATCCACCTGCTCAGGCTCCCTGTTCACATTCTTTCCTCCGAACGTGATCTCGAACTGCGGGTGCAGATCGTCTGCGATCGCCACAAGATATGATCCCTTCGAATCCGAAATGAAACTTACAGGAGTGTTGTCGCTGACGTCAAACGAGAATCTCTTCACATAGAACGATGCCACTGACTTGTCATAGTACAAGGCAGTATATACCTTGTTCACATCCAGTTTCTCGATCTTGAGAAGTTCTCCCTGGTACCTGTTGCTAAGGTCGAACGAAGTCGTGTAGTATGTTCCGTCCTTGAAGATCGCGAGGATATGGTCCTCTCCCGTAAACTGTCCCAGGTGCAGACCGCGTCCGTCCTCGTTAAGTCTTTGGATGTCCTCGTCAAACCATACGTCCTTTCCTCCGATGGTCGAGATACCCTTTGACTTGAGGGTTATCTTCTGGATAGGGTTCTTGGAGACGAGATTGCCTCTTGCTGCACGTCCCTTGATGGCAAGCTGTGAGAAGTCATACTCGTCCGTAGTCTTCTTTAGTTTAGGCCGTGGCCTAAAGTTGATCCGGACGGTCTCCGCCTCACCGTTATGGTTGACGGTGAACCAGAGTATGGCTGATCCGGGTGTGCCCTGGGTGATGTCATATTCCTTGTCACGGGTTATGCTGGTGACAGCGAACCTCTTGGCATAGCTGACAGAGGTCTTTCCCTCGCGGTAGATGACATTGTATATGGTTCTCTGGTCGTTCCTGTCGAAGAGTCCCACATAGAGGATATCCTTTCCGAAGAATGCCTTCTCCGAAACCTTGGTGACCACATACTTGCCGTCCTTGTGGATTACGATGATCTCCGAAAGGTCAGAGCAGTCGCATACGAACTCGGCATTGTCCTCCTTCTTGAGGGCGATTCCCACGAATCCCTCCGCCTTGTTGGCGTAGAGTTTGGCGTTGTTGCTGACAACTCGTGTGCTCTCGATGTTCTCGAACTCAACAAGTTCGGTAAGACGTGGATATGCCTTTCCGTACTTCTTCTTGAGGTTCTTGAAGTAGTTGATGGTATAGTCCGTGAGGTGATCCAGATGGTTCTGAATCTCCTCCATCTCGTCCTCGATTCCGCGGAGCTTCTCATCCACAGCCTTCACGTCGAACTTGGAGATCTTGCGCACAGGCTTCTCCACGAGGCGGTTGATGTCTTCCATCACGATAGGCCTCTTGAGAAGTCCCTGATATTTCAGCATCTCTTCGAACACTTCCTGCAGCTGGTCCTCCCAGGTCTTGGCATCGCCTTCGAGGATCTTGTAGACCTTGTTCTCGAAGAATATCTTTTCAAGGGAGTTGTAGTGCCAGTCATTCTCCAGTTCGCTGAGCCTGATGGAGAGTTCCTGGCCCAGAAGGTCACGGGTGTGCTCCGTGCTGTATCGAAGCATGTCGTTGACACTCAGCACCTGAGGCTTGTTGTCAAGAATCACGCAGGTGTTAGGAGTGATGGACACCTCGCAGGCGGTGAAAGCATAGAGTGCGTCTATGGTCTTGTCCGGAGACACGTCGTTCGGCAGGTGGATCACTATGTTCACCTTGTCAGTCGTCAGGTCGTCGATCTTCTTGATCTTGATCTTTCCCGTCTCCTTTGCCTTGAGGATGGTCTCGATCACCACAGGGGTGGTCTTGCTGAATGGCACCTCAGTGATGGCGAGGGTGTTCTTGTCGATCTTCTCGATCCTCGCGCGGATCTTGATCTTGCCACCCTTGCGCTTGCTGCTGTACTTCGAGCAGTCAGCAGCACCTCCTGTAAGGAAGTCCGGGAATATCTCGAAGTCCTTGCCCTGAAGGATTGCGATGGATGCGTCGATGAGCTCGTTGAAGTTGTGAGGAAGGATCTTTGACGCAAAACCGGCACCGATACCCTCCGTACCCTGGGCGAGCAGGATAGGGAACTTCACCGGAAGCTCCACCGGCTCCTGGTTGCGTCCGTCGTATGAGGTCATCCAGTTGGTGGTCTTCGGGTTGAAGACAACCTCCTTTCCGAACTTGCTCAGACGTGCCTCTATATATCGGGGAGCCGCATTCGAGTCTCCTGTCAGGATGTTACCCCAGTTTCCCTGGCAGTCCACGAGATAGTTCCTCTGACCGAGCCACACGAGGGCTCCCAGAATGGACTGGTCTCCGTGCGGGTGGAACTGCATCGCCTGTCCGACGATGTTGGCCACCTTGGTGTAGCTTCCGTCGTCCATGCGCCACATGGCATGCAGCACACGCCTCTGAACCGGCTTGAGACCGTCGATCAGATGGGGCACGGCCCTGTAGAGCACGGTATATGACGAATAGTCTATATACCATTCCCTGAACATGCCGGAAAGCTTGTATTTCCTGCTGTTCTCTCCGAACAGTTTGTCGAACTTTCCCGATGGAGCGGATTCGGCAACTTCCTCCTCGCCACCTTCCTCCATGCCTTCTTCGTTGATGTCCTCCTCAGGGAGTTCAATTTCCTCAAAACTCATGTTTTACCTCACTTCTTCAATATGTTATTCACTTCTTCTAGTATTCGTATCCGAATCTTCTGAGCTCCTTCTTGCTCTCCCTCCAGTCAGGATCCACCTTCACGAACAGGCTCAGGAACACCTTCTTCTGGAAGAAGTCCTCCATGTCTATACGAGCCTGTGTGCCGACCTTCTTGAGAGACTGGCCGCCCTTGCCGATGATGATTCCCTTCTGGGTGTCGCGCATGACATATATCACTGCGCTTATGTCATATCTCTCGGCACCCTCCTTGAATTCCTCCACCACGACCTCGCAGCTGTACGGAATCTCCTCCTTGTAGTTGAGGAAGATCTTCTCGCGCACGATCTCCGAAGCGAAGAAACGGAGGTTCTTGTCCGTGAAGACATCCTTGTCGTACCATGCCGGAGCAAGAGGAAGGTTCTCGACTATGGCATCGAAGATATTGTCCAGGTTGAACTTCTCCTGGGCTGAAGCAGGGAATATGACGGCCTTAGGCAGCTGCTCCTTCCACCAGTTCATCAGTTCGAGCACCTGCTCCTGACTGCTGATGTCTATCTTGTTGATCACCAGCACGACAGGGCACTGGATCTTCTGGAGCTTTGCGATGTATTCATCGTTCTTGTCGCCCTTTTCCACCGTGTCGGTCACATAGAGGATGATGTCCGCGTCACCGATGGCGGTGTCCACGAAGTTCATCATGCTCTGCTGCAGACGGTAGTTAGGCTTGAGGATGCCAGGTGTGTCGGAGTATACGATCTGATAGTCGTCTCCGTTCACGATACCCATTATCCTGTGCCTTGTCGTCTGAGCCTTGGCAGTGACAATGGAAAGCTTCTCGCCCACGAGGGCATTCATAAGCGTGGATTTGCCCACATTCGGATTACCGAT
>CAZMNZ010000164.1:0-3808 GCA_964567765.1 uncultured Muribaculaceae bacterium | reverse complement strand
GGAAAGGAATCCTCTTGAGTTCACTCTCACGGATTCTCTTGCCGAGTGTTTCGTTGCGATCATCAACGGCGGCGCGAATATCGGAATTATTCAGCAAATCACAAACTTTTTTTGCATATTCCTCATATTTTTCGCTGACTGGCACGATGTTAACCTGATCCGGAGTGAGCCAGAGAGGGAGTCTTCCACCTGTGTGCTCAAGAAGGACAGCAACGAATCTTTCAAGTGATCCGAACGGTGCACGGTGAATCATCACCGGACGATGCTTTTGGTTGTCACTGCCGACATATTCCAGTTCGAAACGCTCAGGAAGGTTGTAGTCCACCTGGATTGTTCCAAGCTGCCACTTTCTTCCGATGGCGTCCTTAACCATGAAGTCGAGTTTAGGACCGTAGAACGCTGCCTCGCCATACTCTACAACTGTGTTGAGCCCCTTCTCGGTTGCCGCCTCGATGATGGCTGCTTCTGCCTTCTCCCAGTTCTCGTCAGAACCGATGTACTTCTCTGTATTGTTAGGGTCACGGAGAGAGATCTGAGCTACGTACTCGTTGAAATTCAGGGTCTTGAACACATACAGGATGATGTCGATCACCTTGCAGAACTCCTCCTTGATCTGATCCGGACGGCAGAACAGGTGGGCATCATCCTGAGTGAAGCTGCGCACACGGGTGAGTCCGTGAAGTTCACCACTCTGCTCGTAACGGTACACTGTACCGAACTCAGCAAGTCTGATAGGCAGTTCCTTATATGAATGTGGCTTTGTCCTGTATATCTCGCAGTGGTGAGGGCAGTTCATCGGCTTGAGCAGATACTCCTCGCCTTCCTGCGGAGTGAGGATCGGCTGGAACGAGTCCTTGCCGTATTTTGCATAGTGACCGGAAGTCACGTAAAGATCCTTGTTTCCGATGTGCGGAGTCACGACCTGAAGATAGCCGTATGACTTCTGGAGCTTTCTGAGGAAGTTCTCAAGACGCTCGCGGAGAGCCGCTCCCTTAGGCAGCCACAACGGAAGACCCTGGCCCACCCTCTGAGAGAATGTGAAGAGTTCCATCTCCTTGCCGATCTTTCTGTGGTCACGTTTCTTGGCCTCCTCAAGCATCACCAGATACTCGTCAAGAAGAGACTTCTTAGGGAATGACACACCATATACGCGAGTAAGCATCGGGCGTTTGTCGTCACCTCTCCAGTATGCTCCTGCGATTGCAGTCAGCTTTACAGCCTTGATCACTGAAGTGTCCTTGAGGTGAGGTCCACGGCACAGGTCGGTGAAGTCGCCGTTGCTGTAGAATGTGATGCTGCCGTCCTCAAGTTCGCTGATGAGTTCACACTTGTACTCGTCACCCTTCTCTGTGAATGTCTTGAGCGCGTCTGCCTTTGAAACCTCTGTCCTCACGAACGGATTCTTCTGACGTGCCAGTTCTATCATCTTGTCCTCAATAGCCTTGAGGTCTGCCTCCACGAGAGTCTTCTCGCCAAAGTCCACATCATAGTAGAAACCAGTCTCGACAGCCGGTCCTATACCGAACTTCACGCCTGGGTAAAGGGCCTCGAGAGCAGCTGCAAGAAGGTGGGAAGAAGAGTGCCAGAACACATGCTTTGCCTCCGCATCCTCCCACTTGTGGAGTCTGATGGCTGCGTCCTCGTTGATAGGACGAGTCACGTCATATATCGTACCCTTTCCTGTTGCGTCAGATGTCGTCACTACCGTTGCAGCCAACACGTCCGCTGCAAGTCTTGGGCTGATACTCTGTGCAATGTCAAACGCCGAGACTCCGCTTTCATACTGTCTCACGCTGCCGTCAGGAAATGTAATGTTGATCATATCTTTACTATTTAATTAGGTCTTATAAATCCAAGAGCGCAAAGGTAGGAATTTTTTTCTATCTTTGTACCACCTAACCGGATGAATATGAAACAAAATACTTTAAAGAAGAACATGTGGGAGGATGCCAGCAAAGCCGGACTTGCTCTCGGCCTTGTATCGACCGTCTATCTCTTCATCACCACATTTCTCGCGGGAGCCGAAATGTCCACATTTCTTAATATGACGATATCGTTCCTGCTATGGGCTGTCAAGTTTGCGGCATGCATCTGGCTTATGATGAAGTTCATGAGAAGATTTGTCGGCAGAAACGCCGAGGCGGACAATTCCTCCACCTTCCGGTTCGGAGTCGTAACTGCATTGCTCTCCGCCCTCATCTATGCGGCTGCATCATTTGCAAATGTCGCATACATTTCTGCCGACATGTATTCAGAACAGATGAACATGCTCATGCAGCAGATGGCACCGATGATGGACTCCAACACCCTGAAACAGATGGATGAAATGCTCGGCATTATGCCACAGCTGACATTCTTCTCCAATCTCATATACTGTTTCTTCTACGGAACGATACTCTCATTCATTCTTTCACGCAACATTCCTGACAGGAATCCGTTTGCACACCGCTCATCAGACGAATGGTAGATATGGAATATACTAAGGATCTTTCAATTGTCATCTCACTCTTCAATGAAGAGGAGTCGCTTCCAGAACTTGTCTCATGGATTGAAAAAGTAGCAACCAGAGAGAAGTATGAATATGAAATAATCATGGTCGATGACGGCAGTACCGATTCATCCTGGAAGGTAATCACTGAACTCGCAGAAAATAATCCTGCCATCAGGGGAATATCATTCCGCCGCAACTATGGAAAATCGGCCGCATTGTATCATGGATTCAAGGCAGCGGAAGGCCGTGTGGTCATAACCATGGATGCAGACCTTCAGGACTCGCCTGACGAGATTCCGGAACTTTACCGCATGGTGACCGAAGAGGGTTACGACATCGTATCCGGATGGAAGAAGCAGAGGTTCGACAACAAGCTCACGAAGAACCTGCCTTCAAAGCTATACAACTGGACTGCACGCAAGGTGACGGGAATCAAGCTTCACGACATGAACTGCGGTCTGAAGGCATACCGCAACGAAGTAGTCAAGAACATCGAGGTCTATGGCGAAATGCATCGCTATATACCGTACCTGGCGAAGAACGCCGGATTCTCACGTATCACGGAAAAACCGGTACATCATCAGAAACGCAAATACGGAGTGAGCAAATTCGGACTGGAGCGCTTTGTGAACGGCCTGCTGGACCTCATTTCACTCTGGTTCCTGAGCCGTTTCGGGAAGAAGCCCATGCATTTCTTCGGTTTCACAGGCATCCTTATGTTCATTGCAGGCGCAGTTCTCACCCTCTGGGTTATCATCGAAAAACTGGTACAGCAGGCTAACGGTCTGGATTTCAGACCTGTAACCGACCAGCCACTCTTCTATCTCGCATTGGTTGCCATTCTGCTCGGCTTTCAGCTTTTCCTTTCAGGATTCATCTGCGAGATGATATCACGAAACAGCAGCGAGAGAAATCAATACAATATCAGGGAAGAGTTCTAACAACCATCACTTAGAGCAGCCAGCAACTTCCCTCTGGCAGTTCAAATCCCCAGCCCCGGTGGCACGCATATCGCTGACCCTCAGCCGTTTACACGAAGTGCGTGCCGTCAAAGGGGAGCACGCACTTTGCGCAAGGCGCTGACAGACAGACGGATACGCGCCACCGAGAGAGGGGAGGGATGCGGCACGGAGAGGGTACGGCCCCAGGTGCGCGAGGGCCTCGGAGCGCAGAGGGCCTCGGAGCGCAGAGGGCCTCGGAGCGGAACGACCGCGTCATCTGACGCGCGGCCGGGGATTCTGGCTAACACGTGTCCGGAGATAGCGGGGGATTTCCGGATGGAACGGGAAGGAGGAATGTCGGCTTAGCCGACTGGGG
>CAZMNZ010000163.1:0-3848 GCA_964567765.1 uncultured Muribaculaceae bacterium | reverse complement strand
CTTATGGCAATCTGAAAGGGCTTTGTATTAGCGGGTTGTACAAGAAAAGGCAGGATTCATGTAGCACACGCGAAGAATGTGGCGGATGAGTGAGAGAGCATCGCGATCTCACCGGGATTTCGTCGCTGAGCGCCGACATCCCGCCCGCCTGCGGCGGGCTATGCAAATAGAAAGAAGAAGTGCCTTCGAGTAAACTCGTGGCACTTCTTCTTTCTATTTGCGGTGAGAGCGGGATTCGAACCCGCGGTACGGTTACCCGTACGTCAGTTTAGCAAACTGGTGGTTTCAGCCACTCACCCATCTCACCAAGCTGACCCGTTTTTCTAACGGGACTGCAAAGATATAAATAAATTTGGGGATTCTCCAAAAATCTTTTGATTTATGAACAATCTATCCGCAAAATAGGACATTTACATGGAGCGGAATCCTCAAACGCTGCTGACCATTACTGCTTTGCAATGTTTTCGCGCATGTCGGTATCGGCCTGAAGGTTCTTCATGCGATAGTAGTCCATGATGCCGAGGTTTCCTGTGCGGAAAGCTTCCGCCATTGCGAGAGGGACTTCCGCCTCTGCCTCGATCACACGGGCACGGGCCTCCTGGGCCTTGGCCTTCATCTCCTGCTCAAGGGCTACCGCCATCGCACGACGCTCCTCTGCACGGGCCTGGGCAATGTTCTTGTCCGCCTGAGCCTGGTCCATCTGGAGAACTGCACCAATATTCTTTCCTATGTCGATGTCTGCAATGTCGATTGAGAGTATCTCGAAAGCTGTTCCTGCATCGAGTCCCTTGTTGAGCACTACCTTGGAGATGCTGTCCGGATTCTCAAGCACGAGTTTGTGGCTCTCTGCTGAACCGATGGACGACACGATTCCTTCACCCACGCGGGCAAGAACTGTCTCCTCACCTGCACCTCCGACCAGCTGCTTGATGTTTGCGCGGACTGTCACTCGAGCCTTTGCGATAAGCTGGATACCGTCCTTTGCGACAGCTGTCACAGGAGGAGTGTTGATCACCTTAGGGTTGACCGACATCTGGACTGCCTCAAAAACGTCACGACCCGCAAGGTCAATTGCTGCAGCCATCTTGAAGTCGAGCGAAATGTTCGCCTTATCTGCTGAAATCAAGGCGTTCACCACCTTAGGAACATCTCCTTTTGCAAGATAGTGTGCCTCAAGTTCATTGGCATAGAGTTTAAGTCCTGCCTTTGTTCCTGTCACCATCGCCATCACGATAGTGTTAGGAGAAACTCCTCTCCAGCGCATAAGAACAAGTTGGATGAGAGAGATGCGTACTCCGGAAATCAACGCCTGGAACCACAGGGTCACAGGGAAGAACCAGAGGAAGATCACAAGGCCGACGATCGCGACTGCGGCCCATACGAAAATCATGAAGTTCATATTATTTGGTTTTAAAAATTAATTTCCTGAACTGGCGATACATATATCTTGTTGTCTTCGATGAGCACGACCTCCACCTCAACTCCCGGGTCGATCATGCCCTCCAAGGCCTTGACCTCGATGACATTATCACCTACTCTCACCGCCCCCATCGGAGAAAGCCTTGTCACTGTCTTTCCTCTGTCACCGACCGAAAGAACCGGATCGGAAGAGACTGCCTTCGAATCAATATTCGTGTCCAGAGTGAACCTTTTCCATGTCTTTGCCCTGAGCACATAGATAGTGAGCAGCAGTAGAAGAAGTCCGTTCACTCCCGTTACGATTCCTCCTGTCGTGGAACCGAATTCGTAGAACGCATAGTAGCATGAGCCACCCATAGAAAGAAGTCCCAGAATTCCGGCAACGCCGACTCCGGGAATAATAAGAATCTCCGCAAAGATCAGCACCAGACCGATCAGAATCAAACTTACTACAAATCCCATATCGAATACACTATTTGTTTATAACTCTCAAAAATGCCTCCTTCACTCCCATTGCCTTGACAAACAGAGCCAGTTCCTCAGCCTTTTTCTTGTCAGAGAACGGTCCCACCACATAGGTCACTGCCCCATCTGCTCCGACAGACCTGGCTATATCCTTTCCCGGAGCCTGCTGCCTCACTCCTGCCGCCACTCCGGAATCAAGTTCTCCAGCGGACGGCACCATGCGGACCTCGTAAAGTTCCTGAATCTGAGGCTTTTCCTTCTCCTTTGCCCTGGCCTTGGCAACAGTCGCCGACTTTCCGTCGACAAACGCCACTATAAAGGCACTGCGGAATCCCAGCTTCTTCACCGTATTGAGGTTGGCCAGCACATCGGCATATGTACGGAAAAGTCCCACGCGATATACTATATGCCCGTTCGCTCCCGGAGACTCATATACCGGGCTCAATCCCTTCAAAGACTTCATGGAAGCCTTCCTCTTTGTCGCAAACATCTGGATCTGATAGACTATTCCTGACGGAATCGTCTGATCTTCTGCAAACTGTGCCTGATCCAGCACTTTGAACGAGTAGTCGAACTTCACTTCCGGCACTTCCACCCGAAGATCGAGATTCTTGCCCAAAGACCTTTTCTCAAATCTGAATCCGTGTTCCGGAATACCAGGATCAGCGACAGCCTCAGACATGATCTTCTCCGGATCCACCACCACGCCCTTCATGAGAAGTTCCATCTCGACCTGCTGCAATCTACCCTGAGCCTCTGCAAGTTCGCCACGCAGACGCTCAAGCGAAGATGCATCCTTTCCTTCCGCCACGAGAGCATATCCGGCAGACACCGAATCCTGAAGAGCCTTGACGACCCTCATCTGACTCACAAATCTTCTTGTATCGTCGTTTTCCAAGACGTCGGAACTACCTGCCGAGTCCGACCCGCCGTCCAAAGAAACCGGCTTAAGTTCAGCCAGCTCCATAAGTTCAGCCGGATCATCCACAGCCCTCCTGACAGGGATATTGTCAAATTCCAGAACATATACCCAGACGCTGTCCGAAGCACAGCCTCTGTTGGATGCAAAAATCGAATATCTGCCGTCCTCAGTGTCTATATAAAGAAAATCATCCGCAGGAGAGGAATATGGAAATCCAAGATTCACCGGAGCATCCCAATCCTTGCTGTCCTCGTTCCAATGCGACACATATATATCATATCCTCCTACCCCGTAAAGTCCTTTCGACGAAAAGAAAAGCGACTTTCCGTCGGGAGAAAGCATAGGATATATCTCGTCGGAAGCGGAGGTCATCTGCTCGTTGAGCAAGGACGGAAGCGACCACAGGCTGTCGCGCAACGAAGACACATATATGTTCCTTGCACCCGACTCGTCCTCTGCCGACCAGAACAGCGTCCTGTCTGTGTCCTTTGCAAACATTGCCTTCGCGTAGGGATGTCCGGCAGCGGAATCCAGCTGGTTCGGTGTCGCCCTCCAGCAACTGTCCCGGAGTGGATAGTACAGGAAGAAATCCTCTATGGAAAACTTCCTGCGGATCAGGACGGCAGGCACGTCAACAAAACCTGTCATGCTCTTTCCGTTCTCCGACATCAGCACCTTGTCATGAAGTTCGAGTTTCAGAAGTGAATCCGCAGGGAGAGGAAGCGAATCTGAAATCGCTTCCAGGGCATCCTCATATGCATCAAGCGACTCCTGAAAACGATATGCCATACGCAGAGAATCTCCGACCTGCATCAGTCTGGCAGATTCCTGACCACGCACTACGTTCTGGGCCGTCGAAGACAGCGGAAGCCCAAGAAAACAAAGAGCCAACACCAGATATATGAAGTGATTATCCCTTCCGAACATTTCAAAAACCCATTATAAAGCCTACAAAAATAACAAACTGTTTTGACATTTCTAAGAAAAAGAGCCGAAAGAGGCGATAAAACACTTCCGTTTCTTTATTTATTGGAAAAAAATC
>CAZMNZ010000162.1:0-3959 GCA_964567765.1 uncultured Muribaculaceae bacterium | reverse complement strand
GGATTCCGTTGTTCACAGCCTCATCCTTGCCGGTGATAGGAACCATCACCACCAGGATCGGAGCGAGCTTCGGAGGAAGCACCAGACCGTTGTCGTCTCCGTGAGCCATGATCAGTGCACCCATGAGACGGGTCGAAACTCCCCATGATGTAGCCCACACATATTCCTGCTTGCCTTCCTTGTTTGTGAACATCACGTCGAAGGCCTTTGCGAAGTTCTGACCGAGGAAGTGTGAGGTTCCCGCCTGCAGAGCCTTGCCGTCCTGCATGAGAGCCTCGATCGTCATTGTGTCAAGGGCACCTGCAAAACGCTCGTTAGGGCTCTTGTGGCCGACTACGACAGGCATAGCCATATAGTTTCTTGCGAAATCCGCATATACATTCACCATCTTCATTGTCTCCTCTTCTGCCTCCTGACGGGTTGCATGAGCGGTGTGGCCCTCCTGCCAGAGGAACTCCGCGGTGCGGAGGAAAAGACGGGTACGCATCTCCCAGCGCACGACATTCGCCCACTGGTTGCAGAGGATCGGAAGGTCTCTCCATGATGTCACCCAGTTCTTGTAGGTGTTCCAGATGATTGTCTCGGATGTAGGACGGACGATGAGTTCCTCCTCAAGTTTTGCCGAAGGGTCCACTACCACACCGTTTCCACTTGGATCCGCCATGAGCCTGTGGTGGGTCACCACGGCACACTCCTTCGCAAATCCCTCGACATGCTCAGCCTCGCGGCTAAGGAATGACTTCGGGATGAAAAGCGGGAAATATGCATTCTGATGTCCTGTGTCCTTGAACATCTTGTCCAACACATCCTGCATCTTCTCCCAGATTGCATAACCATATGGCTTGATCACCATACATCCTCTCACTGCCGAACGCTCGGCGAGATCAGCCTTCACCACAAGGTTGTCATACCACTGGGAGTAGTTATCTGACCTTTTTGTTACCTCTTTTGCCATTGTATTTTTGATTTTAATTATTTTATCCCTATAATTGCGTCATGCGATAAACCTGCAACCTCCGCAGGTGTCCAATAAGATGGACCGCGGTATGTTTATTGCAGAACATAACAGGTTGCGAAGATACGAAATTATTACAAATAATAGGAGACTTGAACATGAAAAAGAGTTCTATGCTACTGATTGCGGCGGCCTTGGTGCTCTCGTCATGCGGAACAGCCGTCCTTACCTCTTCGTCCGACAACGGGCAGAAGTTCCGGGACGGCATATACGGCAGTTCCCCTTCCTTCCGCTCAAAGGAGGAAAAGGCTGAAGACCTGGCTGCCACCGACGCTCTGGTCGAAAAGACAAAAGCGTCTGAAATATACCTGTTCGGTGACAGGAAGGACACCATCATGCTGGCTGACAACCTGTCTGCCAAGATACAGTATGACCGTCAGACTGGCGGCACCGTCGTGACCGTGTCAGACAACCCTTATGCCCTTAACTACGATATCGACTTCTACTACCCGCCATACAGCGTTGGAAGCGCGTGGTACTGGAGCCGTCACTACGATTCATGGTACTGGAACACATGGTCCTTCGCCCCATGGAGATATCACGGCTGGTACGATCCGTTCTATGTGGGAGGCTGGTATGACCCATGGTATTACAGCGGATTCTACGACCCTTGGTACTATGGAGGCTGGGGTTGGAACCACTGGTACGGCTACTATAATCACCCGCACTACTGCGGCTGGTACGGAGGCTGGTACCCTCACTACGGACATGGACACGGGCACATACACGGGTCGGGACACACCCAGGACAAACCGGGCGGTCCGGGACACAACAATCACTTCCGGGGACAGAGATATCAGACAGGATCCGACAGGGTGTTCTCAAGCAGGACATCACTCAGAGGCGGATCCAGCGTCAGAAACACGACAGGCAGAAACGCCGCGGCAGTGTCTTCGGGCACGACCTCAGGCAGAAGACCAGGCAGCGGCCTTGCAGCGGGAAGAACCACCACAGGCAGAACCACAGCGGTCAAGAGCAGCAGTTCTTCAAGCATCAGGAACAGCATGACTTCCGGAACGAGAAGTGCGGTAGGTACCGCAAGACCTTCGGGCACAAAGCCTGCGGCATCAAGGGGAAGTTCCGTGACCAGCAGCAGAAGTTCTTCCGTTTCAAGAAGCAGCGCAGGTGCTGCCGCAAACCATAGGAGACCTGCTGCCGTAAGTTCAAGCAGAAGTTCCTCTTCAAGTTCCGGATCGTCATCCGTCTCACGCGGTTCGTCTTCCGGCAGCAACCAGAGCTACAGAAGCAGTTCATCGTCAAGTACTTCATCCAGAAGCAGCGCGACGTCAAGTTACAGCAGAAGTTCTTCGTCAAGCTATGGAAGCGGAAGCAGTTATAACAGAAGCAGTTCAGGCAGCTTTGGCGGAGGCAGCACAAGAAGTTCCGGCAGTTACGGTGACGGCGGAGGAAGCAGCAGGAGCGGCGGCTCAGGCGGATACAGAAGATAATATATTCATAAAGGCATATATATGAGAAAGACAGCAATCACAATCATCTTTTCGCTGGCAGCGGTGGCGTTACAGGCACAGACGGCATATGATGCACTGATGTTCAGCGAGAACAACTACGAGGGGACAGCAAGATCGGTGGCCATGGGCAATGCCTTCACCGCATTGGGAGGAGATCTTGGAGCTGTCACCATCAACCCGGCAGGAAGTGCGGTAGCAGGCTACTCGCAGATCACGATCACACCGTCACTTACATTTACTGCCAATACGGCTCAGGGCGTGTCGCCATATGACGGAAGCCTTCCATATTTCCAGAGGGCGATGAAAAGCAGGATGACCACATTCGACCTGCCGAACGTCGGAGTCACATACAACTGGGACACCGGCAGGAAAAGCGGATTCAAGAACCTGACTTTCGGCTTTGTCGTGAATCAGACAAACAGTTGGAATGAAGACATATACGCCAACGGAACAAACTCCACCACTTCGTTCATGGGGGAACTGGCATACTATGCCAGCCCGCATTTTGACCCCGTGACCCTCAAAGAAGTCCCTGGCCTCTCAGCAGCAGATCTGGCTGCAGATGACGCATATGACTTCATGCCTTGGAGGTCAGTGACGGGATTCAAGAGCGGAATGATCTCCACATTCGGGGGATACGACGACCAGTATGTGGGAGCAAGCGAACTTATATTCGAGAACACCGCGACAGGAGAGACAGAGATTGTGGTGGGAGGCCCGCTGGAGCAGACTTACGGCAGAAGGGTCGATGGAGGAAAGTATGAATATGTGTTCAATGTAGGAGCCAACATATCGGACTTTGTCTATATCGGAGCCAATCTCGGGATAAACTCAATCAGTTACAGTTACGACGAATATTTCATGGAAAAGGCTGTCGACCCGGCCGACTTCGAGATAGGCCTTGACAACGGCCAGTCCATGTTCTTCGAGCAGATGAAGTACAAGTACAGTTACAACGCAAGCGGTACTGGAGTCTTCGGAAAATTCGGCGTGATCGTGACCCCAGACTTCGGTCTGCGCATCGGAGCGGCCGTCCAGACCCCGACCGTGACCAACATGACGGAAACATGGGCAGAAGACGGCGAGACCAGATTCTCCACCGAATCATACAGTTCTCTCAGCCCATATGCTGAAGCACAGTACTCGTTCCGTTCTCCGCTGAGAGCCAACTTCGGAATCGCCTACACATTAGGAAATCTCGGACTTATCAGCGTCGATTATGAGATGTGCGACTACAGCAAGATGAGATATGACACGAACAACTCAGACTGGGCATATTTCGAAGAGGTCAATGACGACATCAGGAAAAGGTTCGGCACCTCACACATGCTGAGGGCAGGCGTGGAAGTCAAGCCTCTCCAGGAACTCGCGATCCGCGCAGGATACAACCTGAGCACAGGCGCCGAGAAACTGGACGTCTGGAACAACAAACTGGAGCCGCTTCTCAACCAGTCAGTCTCGTTCGGTCTCGGCTA
>CAZMNZ010000161.1:0-3973 GCA_964567765.1 uncultured Muribaculaceae bacterium | reverse complement strand
AGGTTCAAGGCTTTTCGACACGGAGGGAGTCGCAACCAAGGACGCCCCTGTCATCGAGGATGGAGTGGTGAAGCAATATTTCATAAACACATATATGTCGAACAAAATGGGACTGGAACCGACTGTCGAAGACATATCCCGTCCATGTGTGATGCCATATATGAAAGGTAAAACATTGCCTTTGGCAGAAAAAGACCTATCTTTGGAGGTTATTATGAAGCATTGCGGCAGCGGGGTGCTGGTGACTGGTTTCAACGGAGGAAACTGCAATCCGGCCACAGGAGACTTCTCCTTCGGCGTGGAAGGCTTTGCGTTCAGCAGGGGCAAGATCACTCATCCGGTGCGCGAGATGCTGATAACAGGAAACATGATCGGGTTATGGAACAACCTCATCGCGGCAGGAACTGATGCACGCAGCAGCGCGCGCTGGCAGATTCCTTCGCTGGCATTCGACGGAGTTTCATTCTCAGCATAAAGACATAAATATTAAAAACAGACTACATATGAAGATTGAACAGAACAAGGTAGTGGAATTCTGCTACGAACTCGAAGTGGACGGCCAGGTGGTGGACAAGACCACCAAGGAAAGGCCTCTGGACTATATACACGGAACAGGTTGTCTCCTTCCTAAACTCGAAGAGCACATCGAGGGCATGGAACCGGGAGCGACGTTTGACGTGACTCTCACCCCTGAAGACGGATACGGCGAGGTGGATCCTGACAGGATCATAGACCTCCCCAAGGCTGCGTTCGAGGTGAACGGAGAGGTTCGCGAGGATCTTCTCGTGCCGGGCAACACGATTCCCATGCTCAACGGCTCAGGTGCCGTGATTCCGGGAGTGGTTCTCGAAGTCAGCGCAGACAGCGTAAAGATGGACCTTAACCATCAGATGGCGGGAAAAACGCTCCATTTCAAGGGTGAGATCCTCACCGTGCGCGAGGCCACTGAAAAGGAACTCACAGAAGGCCTGCACGGCGAATATGTGCACACCTGCGGCGGATGTGGCGGAGGATGCCACGGCCACGGTGACGGAGAGTGCGGAGGATGCGGCCACGAAGGCGGATGCGAGGATGAAGGTTGCTGCGGCTGTCATTAACAGCGGTTGCCATTAATATATGAAGACTGCGATTGTCATATTGAACTGGAACACGGAAGGCTTCCTCAGGGAGTTCCTTCCTGGGCTTCTGCGTTCCGTCGCCGATGAGGACGGAGCCGAGGTCATCGTGGCTGACAACGGATCCACTGACGGATCTCTGAAGGTCATGAGCGAGGAGTTTCCGCATGTCAGGACAATCGCATTCAACCGGAACTACGGCTTCACAGGAGGCTACAACAAGGCTTTCAAGGAAATATACGGTGCGGCTGGAGCACCGAATGAAAACGCCCCGGAATATTTCCTGCTTATAAACTCAGACATTGAGGTCACGGAAGGATGGCTCAGGCCGCTGACGGACTGGATGGACTCCCACCCGGACTGCGGGGCATGCGCACCTAAACTTCACAGTTGGCAGGACAGGGAGATGTTCGAGTACGCCGGTGCAGCAGGAGGATATATCGACTGTTTCGGTTATCCTTTCTGCCGGGGAAGAATACTCAAAAGGCTGGAGAAGGACCACGGGCAATACGATTCTCCCAAGGATGTCTTATGGGCAACCGGGGCATGTCTTATGGTAAGGAGCAGTGTATATGCAGAACTTGACGGACTTGATGAAAGGTTCTTCGCACACATGGAAGAGATAGACCTGTGCTGGAGGATGCAACTTGCGGGATGGAAGGTGACGGTGGTGCCGCAATCGACCATATATCACGTAGGAGGAGGAACTCTGCCGGCAGAATCCCCGTTCAAACTCTTCCTGAACTACAGGAACAACCTTCTTATGCTGGACAACAATCTGGCGAAGACATATGCCCTTGCACTTTACAGGAAAGGCATGACAGCCGGAAAGGCTGCGTCAAAAGGACTCCGCAGGGCACGCCTGACGATATTTGTGAGAAGGGATCTGGACGGTTTTTCGGCAGTGGTGTACATGATGAGTCTGAAATGGAAGAACGTGAAGGCTGTGATGGATGCACACAGGGAATATCTGAAACTCAGAAAAGGAAGCACGGTAAGGGAGATCGAGGAATATCTCCGGAACTGCGGCGGAAAGGCTGAAGTGAAGGGGATATACCGGAAACCGATAGTCGTATCTGCACTGCTGAAAGGCGATGCGGTATCAGGCGGCATAAGGGAACAGGATTTCATGAAAATATAGTACATTATGAAAATCGTCATCGCAGGAGCAGGAGAAGTAGGTTCTCATCTTGCAAAAATGCTTAGCAACGAGTCGAATGACATCACCGTCATCGACACCGATCAGGAAAGGCTCGATGCCCTCAGCGCAATAGCAGACGTCGTGACGGTGGAGGGCAATCCTTCCACCATCCACACGTTGCAGGAGGCAGGTACGGCAGACGCCGACCTCTTCATCGCCGTGAACCCGTCTGATTCCCAGGATGTAAACCTCGTCAGTGCAATGCTTGCAAAGAAACTCGGAAGCAAGAAGGTGACGGCCAGGATCAACAATGAGGAATACCTGAGTTACGAGAACAAATATCTCTTTACGGAAATGGGCATTGATCTGCTCTTCTACCCAGAGAAGATCGCAGCCGGAGAGATTGCAGACCTGCTCAGAAGAACAGCATCCACTGACTCCATGGACTTCGCCCGCGGAAAGCTTCAGATGGCGGTCTTCAAGCTTGAAGAGGAGTCCCTTCTGCTGGGAATGAACATGGCGGAGTTCAGCCAACTTGCCGCAGAGGAGGGCATGAAATACAGGGTTGTGGCCATATCACGAAACAATCAGACTATCATTCCCAAGTTTGACACCAAGTTCAAATATCACGACCTCGTCTTCATCATATCCAAACGCGAGGGAATGGATATGCTGATGAAGTACATAGGCAAGAAGAACATCGAGGTCAACAGCCTCATGATTCTCGGAGGAAGCCCTATCGGAGAGATGGTGGCACGACAGATGGCCAAGGAACTTGACGGCGTCAAACTGATCGAACTCAACAAGGAGAAATGCCTTGACCTGTCTGAGAAACTTCCGGGCAACGTGATCGTAGTGAACGGCGACGGCAGGAATTCAGACATGCTGATGGAAGAATCCATCAAGGACTTCGACGCGTTCGTGGCTGTGACCAACAGTTCAGAGACAAATATCCTTGCATGTGTCGCAGCAAAGAGCCTGGGAGTAGCCCGCACTATTGCAGAAGTCGAGAACATCGAATACATCCGTCTGGCGGAAAGCATGGGCGTAGATGCAGTCATAAACAAGAAACTGATCACAGCAGGAAGAATATTCAAGTTCACTCTCAGCAACAAGGTCCGCTTCATCAAATACATGAGCGGCACCAATGCGGAGATTCTGGAATTCATCGTCGCTCCAGACACGAAGATCACCAAGGTTCCTCTAAAGGACATGGGATTCCCGCGCAACGCCATCATCGGCGGAATAATCCGCGGCAATGAATCGTTCATAGCAGTCGGAGACACCCAGATCCAGGCCTATGACCGTGTAGCCGTCTTCGCCCTCCCAGAAGCCGTCAAGGAAGTCGACAAGTTCTTCAGGTAAACCCGGAATTTATCCGGAAGTCTAAGGTTTTTCCATAAATTCTGAGCAGTGAATCGCTCCTCCATACATCTGGAGGGGCGATTTCCGTAAATATACAAGCGCGACCAATGCCGAGGGTATCTGTTCATGCCGTTATGGAAAAAAGAATGGGAAGGTAGTGGTCGGGATTTCGGTCGAGGTTTTTGAGGGACGGGGTGTTACATATCGGTCATTGACAGCTCTTTCTGTGTCACAGTATAGTCCTTGAACTCGCCAGTGGCACGGGTGAAGACCGAGACCTTGTTATTCAGGAGTTCAGGATCATAGTTCTCAATCTTGCGTTTGACTTCGATGAAGAGAGCCTGCTGGTCAA
>CAZMNZ010000160.1:1855-4096 GCA_964567765.1 uncultured Muribaculaceae bacterium | reverse complement strand
AAGTCTATCAACTAGTAAAACTATTTTGTTTCAAAAAATGGTGTCAAACTCCCGATGCTCCAGCATCTCCTCTCCCACCAGCATCGCTGTCCTTTCCTGCCAGTCTTTCATAATCATTCATTATCTCTGCGGCACCTGTACCTCGATCCCGTCACCAAATTTTTCAAAAATACACATATTTCTCCGCAATTGCAATCCCATATATATTTTTGAAGACCTGCTCCGCTGGCCGCAGGTCTTCGCATTAAAATATTGCGAAAAAGATTTTGAAATGTCAGGATTTTTAAGTTAACTTAGTATGCTAAAACTATGAGTTATGGGTATCGACTCTGCATTGCTACACGCGAAACTGAAAGAATTCTTCGGTTTTGACTCGTTCAAGGCCGATCAGGAGCGCATCATCAGACATCTCACAGACGGCAACAACGCCTTTGTCCTCATGCCTACGGGAGGAGGTAAATCATTGTGCTACCAGTTGCCGGCACTTGTCATGGAGGGCACGGCTATCGTAATCTCCCCTCTGATTGCGCTTATGAAGAATCAGGTGGACGCAATCAGAGGATTCGTAGCAGGAAACGACGGCATCGCGCACTTCCTGAACTCGTCCCTGAACAAGGCCCAGATCGCAGAGGTGCGCAACGACCTTCTCTCAGGAGCGACAAAACTGCTTTACGTGGCACCGGAGTCACTGACAAAGGCAGAAAACATAGCCATGCTCAAGGAGATCAGGATATCCTTCTATGCCGTGGACGAGGCTCATTGCATTTCCGAATGGGGACATGACTTCCGGCCGGAATACAGGCGTATCCGCACCATCATCGAGGAGATTGCAGTCGCTCCTATCATAGCGCTTACCGCTACCGCCACTCCTAAGGTGCAGAGCGACATCATCAGAAATCTGGGGATGTCGGGCGCCACCGTCTTCAAATCATCCTTCAACCGTCCTAACCTGTATTACGAAATCAGGGACAAGTCGGATCCGAAGAGAGACATCATCAAATATATAAAGCAGAATCCCGGCAAGTCCGGCATCATCTACTGCCTCAGCCGCAAGAAGGTGGAGGAACTTGCCGAACTGCTAAACATCAACGGGATAAAGGCGGCGCCATATCACGCAGGCCTTGATGCGAAGACACGTGCAGAGAATCAGGACAAGTTTCTGATGGAGGAGATCGACGTCATTGTCGCCACCATCGCCTTTGGAATGGGAATCGACAAGCCGGACGTGCGTTTCGTCATCCATTACGACATTCCGAAGAGCATCGAAGGCTATTATCAGGAGACCGGACGCGCCGGAAGAGACGGACGCGAAGGTCAGTGCATTACGTTCTACAGTTACAAGGACATCCAGAAACTTGAGAAGTTCATGCAGGGCAAGCCTATAGCCGAGCAGGAGATCGGAAAACAACTTCTGATGGAGACAGTGGCATATGCCGAGTCGAATTCCTGCCGCAGAAAGTTGTTGCTCAGTTATTTCGGAGAGGACTATCACGAAGATAACTGCGGTGCCTGCGACAACTGCCTGCATCCTAAGAAGCAGTTTGACGGACAGGAAGAGATGGCCATGGTCATCGAACTTATCCAGTCGCTGCCTGAGCGTTTCAAGATGGAGCATATCGCAAATATCCTCGCAGGCGAGCACAACTCCATCATCAAGTCATACAGACACGACAAACTGGAGATGTTCGGAGCGGGCAAGGATCACTCGGTACGCTTCTGGAGCGCAGTCATCCATCAGGGGCTCATCCTTCACTTCCTTTATAAGGATATAGAGTCATACGGTCTGCTGTCAGTCACGCAGGCCGGTGCGGAGTTCTTCAACAATCCGCATGAACTCATGCTGACAGAGGACAGGGAATTTGCAGACGGAGAGGACGACGATGATGACATGGGAGCATCGGCTGCCAAAGGAGGCGGAGGAGGTGACGAACAGTTGCTGGCCATGCTCAAGGACCTGCGCAAGGACGTGGCAAGGAAACTCAGACTCCAGCCGTGGGTGATATTCGGAGACCCTTCACTTGAAGATATGTCCATCATGTACCCTATCACGGTCGATGAACTCAAGAACTGCCAGGGAGTCGGCGAAGGGAAGGCACGCAAATTCGGAAAGCCGTTCCTCGAACTGATTGCCAAGTACGTGGAAGAGAACGAGATAGAACGTCCTGACGACTTCGTGATGAAGTCCATCGTGAACAAGTCGGTGAACAAGGTGTTCATCATCCAGAGTGTGGACAGGAAACT
>CAZMNZ010000160.1:0-1755 GCA_964567765.1 uncultured Muribaculaceae bacterium | reverse complement strand
GTTGCCAACTAACGCTGTGACGTCCCGTCCGGACGGGAGACCTGCGGTCAGAGGGTCAGCCAGCGGATGGACTTGTCGCGGCCCCAGTAGGAGAGCTGGCGTTTTGCATAGTGGCGGGTGTTGCGCTGGATGAGTTCCACAGCACGGTCAAGAGATGTGACCGGACCGTCACCAGGGGTGGTAGGAGTCCAGCCTTCCGTGCTCACAAGGCCTGCCTCATAATCGAACCAGTCGAATATTTCCTTATAACCTACGGTCTGGAGGGCTGCCAAGTCGCGGTACTGCGTAAGTCCCCGCACCTCCTCGACCAGTCCCTCATCCACCATCTGGATGACACGCCGGTTGATTCGGTCATAAAGTTCCTCACGAGGGCGCGTCAGACCGATTTTCTCTATTTCGAAATCCCTTTTCTTTGAAGGATTGGTCTTGAATGACGAGAACGGCTTTCCTGTCATCAGGCATACTTCCAGAGCGCGCACCACCCTCTGTCCGTTAGCTATGTCTATGGTCGCATAACTTTCCGGATCCAGATGGCGGAGCTCCTGCCTGAGACCATCCACTCCTTCTTCCTTCAAGCGGGCCATCAGTTCGTTTCTGAGCTGGAGGTCGGCAGACGGAAAATCGTCCAGGCCATTCACCAGGGCATCTATATAAAAACCCGAGCCTCCCACCATGACCAGGGTCTCATGTCCCTCATCAAAAAGACGGTTTATCAATTCCAGGGCCTCCAGTTCGTATTTCCCGGCTGTGTAAAGCTGGGTCACCGTGTGGGAATGGATAAAATAATGCTGAACAGCCGCAAGCTGCTCAGCAGAGGGCACAGCCGTGCCTATGGTCATTTCCTTATATATCTGACGCGAGTCGCAGGAAATTATCGGCGAACCGTATCTGAGCGCAGTCTCGATGCTGTAGTCAGTCTTGCCTACAGCAGTCGGGCCCAGAATTATCATCAGCTTACGATTCACGCCTAATCTTCGTCTTCACCGTAGATTTCCTCAGTCTCGTCGTCGTCATCATCTTCGCTGACATCGATATCATCGTCATCATCGAAGTCCTCGTCATCCGGATCCTTCTTCTTGTCGTCAGGAAGGTCCTCAAAGGCAACATATCCGTTCTCGAACTCAATCGGATTCGGTCCCTTGGTCTCGACAAGCAGAGGATATATCGCATTGCGACGCTCCTCGCCCTCGCCGTCGAAAGTGACGATCACGCTCTTGACATTGGTGGTGTCATAAAAATATATGAACTTGTCCTCTCCCCTTTTGTGGACCTCGCCTGCCGTAACGTTGTCGATGGTTCCGAAACCGAAATCCTGGAACACGCTGTACCTCGCCGCAACATTGCCGTCGGCGTCAAAGGCCTTGAAAAGCACGACCTGATCCTGCGGGAAATCCATATCAGCTCTCATCTGCTTGTGCAGGCTGTAAAGCGATGTGGACTCCTTCACTTCATAAACTCTTGCAAATCCCTTCAATCCCGGGAGAGAAACTCTATATTTAAGTATCATAGACAGTTAGAATAGTTCTTTCAAAAAATCAGCCTCCAGACTTTCTGGAAGCGATGTCAAAGATAATATTTTTTCTTTCAGACAACAAAAAATTTCAATATCAACTAAAAAATCCCTACATTTGATTTTCGGTATGGACAACACTCAGATCCAGGATTCGTATAAGAGCATCGCGGAAGAGTCGCGTGGTCTTTTCAAGGACAATGGAAGCCGATTCATTGCCCACGCATATCCCGTTGAAACAGAAG
>CAZMNZ010000159.1:0-4214 GCA_964567765.1 uncultured Muribaculaceae bacterium | reverse complement strand
GGACATACGGGTTGGCATAGTCAGCATTGCGGGATGTAAGGGCCCCGCAGGTGGAGAACCAGTTGTATCCGCTGTTGGCCAGCACCACGTCGGCAGCCTCTATATCCCCGGAGAATCCTATCATCAGGAACCCCCAGTCGTCAGGACGTCCGTTGCCGAACACGCTGTCCGGGGCGCCCAGTTTGGTGAACATTCCGTTGAACGAGGCATTGACCCTGGACGGAACGGTCTGGTTGGTCTGCAGCACCTGGGAGGTGAGGGAGTTCCCGCCCTGAGGCTCCAACTGGTTCATCTTGTCGCAGGAGACGGCAATCAGAAGGGTGGCTGCTATCGATATGTATATATGTGTTTTCATCTTTCAATATTTATTGGTTTATATCAGAAAGTAAGAGTGATTCCGCCGGTGACGGTACGCATCGCAGAGTAGGATCCGCTGTTGAGTCCCGAACCGGAAGTGAACGATCCCAGTCCCATCGAGTAGCGCGGGTCGACACCCTTGCGTGCAGAAACCACTGCAAGGTTATCTCCGGCCACATATATTCTGAGTCCTGATATCTTCATCTTGGAAAGCACCGTGGATGGAAGCGAGTAGCCGATGGTGATGTTATTCACACTCAGGAAGTTCGAACTGATGAGGTAATTGTCCACAGCGGTCTGTCCCACGCTCGTGTCTCCGTCAAGACGAGGCACGTCTGTGTCCGGATGCTCAGGAGTCCAGGCCTTCAGCGCATCCTTGTGCCATGCCGTTCCGACTCCGGAGGAGGTGTGCATAAGAGCCTGATAGGTTCCGTCATAGTAGCGTCCTCCCAATTGGAACGAGAACTGGGCGGAAATGTCCAGACCGTAAAGGTTGAGTGTAGTTCCGAATCCTCCATAGACCTTAGGAAGCACTGATCCGATCTCATACTGGTCGGCCTCGCTGAAGACCTCGGTGATTTCGGACTCTCCTGTCCATACTCCCTCGGAATCCAGCACTTTCTTGTACCACTGCGCCTTTCCGCTCTCCGGATTGACTCCGGCATACTTCCTCATATAGGCCTCGTAAAGCGAGCCTCCTACCTTATATATATAGTTGCCGCCCTTGATTCCTTCCTCGGACACGCTGCTGTCGAGCGAAAGGATCTGATTCCTGTAATGGCTCAGATTCACGTTCCAGCCCCACTGGATGTCGCGTGTGCTGATTAAGAATCCGCCGAGGGAGGCCTCGAAACCGTCATTCAGAATTGAGCCGACGTTCACCGGATAGTATCCGGTCGGGTTGCCGGAAGACAAAGGCACGTCCTTGCTGTGGAGAAGGTCGACCGTCTTGCGGGCGAAATATTCCACACCTCCGTTGAGGTAGCCTCCGAAGAACTCGAAGTCCACTCCGGCATTGAACGAGTGCGATGATTCCCAGGTCAGTTCCTCGTTGCCCTTGTAGGAGAGTTCGAGGGAGTATTCTCCTGTGGATTCATTATATGTGTGGGTGTAATTGTCAGAGTAAGGATAGTATTTCCGGGCATATCCGGCAGAAGGGTAGAGATTGTCGTTGCCCTGCACTCCGTAACTGGCCTTGAGTTTAAGCATGTCTATCCACGCCACATCCTGCATGAACGCCTCCTTGCTTATGAGCCATGCGGCTCCCACGCTTCCGAAGTTGCCCCAGCGGTGTCCGGGAGCGAAGCGGGATGAGGCGTCGCGGCGATATGACCCGCTGAGGAAATATCTCCCGTCATAGTCATACTGCATCCTTCCGAGGAATCCCTGGGTGATGTAATCGGCTGTATAT
Organism: uncultured Muribaculaceae bacterium; assembly: GCA_964567765.1. Classification (GTDB taxonomy): domain Bacteria; phylum Bacteroidota; class Bacteroidia; order Bacteroidales; family UBA932; genus Cryptobacteroides. The sequence continues at coordinate 2,446 of CAZMNZ010000159.1, read as the reverse complement.
GAGGAAGTCTTCTTCGACTTGGTGCCGTCAGCGTTACCGAGTTCCCCGACAAAAGGATTGTAGAGATGGTCGTTCTCGCCTTCGAGGAACTGCTCCTTCATGCTGTAGAGTTCATATCCGGCCAACACGCTGAAATTATGCCTGCTTCCTCCGAAGTCTGTCTTGTATTCTGCCAGATACTGCGTGTTGACCGCAAAGTATCGTGTGCTGCTTACGTATGCAAGTCCGTCGGTTGCGCTCTGCGAGCCGAACTGGCTGTAGAGAGCATTATATCGTGAATTGTCGTTGGTCAGACCGACGTTGGCAGTCAAAGTGAGTCCCTTCACAGGGGTGAACACCACTCCCATCTTGCCGCTAATCACGTCGGCATAGGTCTGCTTCCTGTTCACCTCGTTGTCCCTGACAGCGTTACCCACGAATGCAGGTCTCATGAAGCCGGTCTGGTTGGAGTCATAGACTATGCGCCCGTCCTCCTTCATGATGTTTCCGTCAGCGTCGCGCACGTACAGAGGATATATAGGTGCCATCATGTTGGTCACATAGAAGACGTTGCCCGACGAACCGAAGGTGCTGGTATAGGAGGCGGTCTTTGAATCGGTGTGGGTGTAACTCATGTTTGTGATCACCTTCACCCATGACTTGGCCTGATACTCTGTGTTGATTCGGGCCGTATATCTGTCGAATCCGGAATTGTTCACGATTCCTCCGTCGTTAAGGTAGCCGGCGCTTCCGTAATATTTCAGTTTTCCGGCAGAACCGCTCACGGAAATGTTGTATTCCTGACGGAAGGAGTTGTGGAAGGCTTCCTTGTACCAGTTGTCCGGACGGTAGTAGTATTTCCCGTCTGTATATCCAAGAGTAGCGTGAGGGTTCAGTTTGAAATCCTCGCCTATGAACTTCTCGCCCCCAGGAACGGTATAGACCTGATATCCGAGACCTCCGTTATTGTTGTCGAAGAGGTTGGCGTCAGCATATGCATATGCCTCGGCCGGAGTCTTGCCCGCATAGATCTGCGAATTGTACATCATGCGGTAGTGGGTCTCGTAGTACTGTGCGGGGTCGGAAATCACGTCGTACTGAGGGATCAGGCGAGAGTTGGAGCCCCATTTCGCATCGAACTTCACCACCGCGTCCCCGCTGCCTGCGCTCTTGGTCGTGATCAGGACGACTCCGTTGGCTCCGCGTGCTCCGTAGATCGCGGAGGCTGCAGCGTCCTTCAGAACCGACATGGACTCCACGTCGCTCGGATTGATGTCTGCGATGTCACCGTCATATGGCATGCCGTCCACAATATATAAAGGTGAGTTGCTGGCGCTCATCGAGCCTATGCCTCGGATGCGGATGGACGGTCCGGATGATGCCGGGTCGCCGGAAGAGGATATCACCTGCACTCCGGGAGTCGTTCCGGCCAGGGCGCTGGTCACGTCTGTGGCAACGCGTGCCTCGATGGTTTCAGCCTTCACCATTGAAGCGGAGCCGGTGAACGAACTCCTTGTGGCAGTTCCATATGCCACCACAATGGTCTCGTCCAGGAATTCGCTGTCGGGGTCGAGAGCCACATTGTGGATACCGCTGGATGAGACGCTCACTTCCCTGGACTTGTAGCCGATGGATGAGAACACCAGTATGCCGTCGTGAGGGACGGACAGAGAGTAATGGCCTTCGGAATCCGTGTTGACTCCGATTGTCGTGCCTTCAAGATGGACGGAGGCGTAAGGGATGGGTGCTCCGTCTGACGAATCGGTTACATTGCCCGATACGGAGATGTTCTGTGCAAATGCCACAGAAGACATCATTACTGCAATGGATATGCAGATAAACCGATGAATTGTAAGCATTTTTGTCTGTTTTATTAAGTTCGTAACGACCCGCAAAGCACGAACTGTGCCATAACGAAAGAGGCCGGACCCATTTGTCTGGAACCAGCCTCTCGTAGACGGATAGTGCAACGCACTTTCCGTTTAAACACAGCCGTTTCAAGACTTCTTTTCATCGGAAGCTCCGGCACATATATCTTTAGAAGTTATCAATGAGTTGGTCAAGATATGAGTTTATACTTCAGTCTGAACATCCTATTACTAGGTCGGAATATGAAGTTGCAATCATGAAAACAGAACTGACTGTCACGGTGAGACTTCGTATCGGAGTCGGAACCTCTAAGAATGTATATGCAGGAATGATACCTAACGGTATTGTTCCTGTATTTCAGTACGCCCAGCATGGGCATGTTCTAACGGGTGAAAGTCCCGAATGCGCCCCAATGACGGGAAGCATATAGCCAAAGGCAAGGGTGTCCATCGTGAGGTGGAATCTGAAGGAAGCCGGCGGCAAAAGTCTGGCCTGACGGACAGAAACCGCATACAAGGCCTGCATGTAGGGTAAGACTGCTGAAGAAGTCAAAGCCCGATAGTCATTCGGAATACATGTGGGTAAATGCGGCAGGCAT
>CAZMNZ010000158.1:0-4221 GCA_964567765.1 uncultured Muribaculaceae bacterium | reverse complement strand
ACCACGAGCTTGCCAGGAGTCTTCATTGCAGGAACATCCTTCTGGAACTGAGCCACCTTAGCCTCATCGAAAAGGCCGATGTAGCCGCCGTGATAGAGCTTTCCGTAAAGAAGTGTAGGGTCGATCTTTGTGTCCCAGATCAGGAGCGGATCGATCATCTCGTCGATTTCCTTTCCTGACTTGAGGGTAGCCTTGTTTGAATCGACTGCCTCGAACTCGAATCCGTTGATCACGCACTCTCTTGCGAGAAGGTCAACGAAAAGGTTCCAGTTTGCAGTCGTATATCCGTCGATTCCGACGATGACACCTTCTGCCTTTACTTTGTCTGCAATTTCTGCGACAAACTTCTTAGCGACATTCGGAGTACCTCCGGTCACTACTGAATTGATAGTCTTTTCTGAAAGTTTCGGTCTGTTGATCGGCTTGGGATCATCATACGGAAACGGGTTGTACATGAAACTCATTGTCTTGAACGTTTATTTGTTAATTCTAAATTTTCTTGTGATTCGGAGGGGTTATTTGATGTTGTAGAATTCGAATCCCATCATTGCTGCGAAATCCTCGAGCTCCTTGCGGTAGTCGCCGTCCACGATAGCATAGTGCTGTGTCGCTCCGATGCGCAGTACCTGCTCCCAAAGCTCCTTCGCCGGCACAACCGGCTTGAAGATGGTGTGGCTGTAGGTAGCAAGCAGATGCTTCTTGTCGCTCTGAGGAGTGTCCTTCTCCGAGAGGCTCTCCGCCATGAAGGTGATCAGCTTGTACTTGCCGTCCTCTTCGTAGAGACCTGCCACGGTCTTCATTCCAGGGCTGAAGCGGTACCATGCGAACGGTGCTCCTGCATACTTCCAGTTCGTCTTTGCAAAGCGCACGTCGCGTGAGATGATCACGTTTTCCTGCCACTGAGGGTCGTTGTGGTCGTTAGGACCGGCGTGACCGCCTGCGAATGTTCCGTACTCATCCTCGATGTGGAACGGCTCCACGAAGTTCACGTTCTTGCCGCTCATGAGCTTGAGGATGTATGTGATCAGACCTGCTCCTATGTCAGCCTCAGGAACGAGCACGCTCACGTTCTCGTTGAACCACTGTGGATAGAATCCCACGCGGCAGCCTGCCATCCTGAATGTAGCCTGATCGATGTCGTTATATACATAGCAGTCGATGTCGTTCTTCTGGGCGAGTTTCTTGATTCCGAGTGTCGCCTTCACGCAGCCGATGAACTTGTCATATTCCACGTCACTCATCATCTTGTACTTGCCTGTGAGTTCGTCTGCATATGCCTTCACCTCCTCTTCTGTGAGGTTGTCGATCTCAGTGCCGTAGTCGCTGTATGGGAGATAGTGGATCTCAGGACCTATCTTGGTGAAGAGGTCGTAGTTGTCGAAGTATGTGCTCCACATGGCCTCGTTCATATTGGCCATCAGACCCACGTTGGAGTGGCGGAGGATTGCACGTGTCCTTGCTGCATTTGCATATGTGCGGAGCTGCTCGGTAACCTGCTCCCTTGTGCCCATGATGGTCTTCACGTTCTTGCGCGGCACCCTCTTGATGCTTCCTGAGCCTTCCAGCGAGCCTACGAGTGTTCCTGCGCAGAGATAGTCCACGAAATCGTCCTCGTCAAGAGTGGTCTCGAATGTCATCTTAGGCTTTGCCACGTTGCAGAAGATGATAGGAATCTCCGGACAGTCACGCAGGAATCTGATCCATGCGAAATCCTCGCTCCATGACAGGAACTCCGCATAGATGAAGTCCACCTTCTCTGCGAAGAACATGTCCATGGCCTTCTGAGCGTCCTCTCTTTCATAAACGATGCCCGGGTCCACCAGATCAAGGAAATCCATGGTAGCCTTGATCTCAGTTACGGCCTTAGCCTTTCTTTCTCCATATGTTCCTCTCTGAGGACCATACAGATTCTTGAATCTTGGTGAAGCGATGAGCAGAAGTCCTGCCTTCGGCTTCCTGGTCTTCAATTCAGCTTTCATATCGATATTGTTATTTGTTCTGTTTGTCGTAATCTTTCTGGTAACTTGTGTGGCTGACGATGATCATGAGGATGCCGCAGACGATCCAGATCACGCCGAGCACAGGGAATGTCGCCGCAAGGCTTCCCAACTTGTCCTTCATCGCTCCGAGAATCACAGGTGCAAGGGCTCCCACGGCGAATCCCGTTGTGATCATCGCGCTTGAGCATGAAGCATGGAGTCTTGCAGGGGTCACGTCATAAAGCACGGTATATGTGTTTGCGTCGAAGAATGCCCTGAAGAATCCCCATCCGGCGAAACTGAGATAGAGCACCCAGAGTGTACGGCTGCCTCCCATGAGGAAGAGAAACACTGCGCCTGCGATAAGACCGAATGCCTGCAGAAGCATACGTGCCTTGTTGCTCTTTGCTGCGAACTTGTCTGAAAGCGATCCGGCCAGAAGCACTCCGATGAATGCCGCTACATAGGTGTAGAACATCGAGTTGAATCCGGCGGCAGCCTGGCTCTGTCCGAACTCCTCCTGAAGGAATGCTGGAATCCATGTCATGAATCCGGTGATGACGAAGATAAGACCGCTGAATCCGATGGTGAGCATAAGGGCGGTAGGAGTGCTGAACACTGTCTTGAAACCGTCGAGGATACCCACCTTCTCGGCAGGCTTCTCCTCCTTCTGAGCAGCCTCTGTACTCTCATCCTTCTTGTCCTTGAGCCTGATTGCCATGATGATGCCCCATACGATACCGGCTGCACCGAAGATGATGAACGAGTACTCCCAGCCGAGTTTGTCAGCGATATATCCGGCAAGCCATCCGGCGAGGATTACACCTATATAATATGCAGTCTGGTGAATAGACATCGCGCGGGCACGGGTCTCGACATGATATTGTCCCAGAAGAGAATAGTTTGCCGGTCCGAAGAACGCCTCACCGCCTCCGGTAGCGACACTTCGCAGAAGGATGAGCATGATGACTCCTGTAGCGAGTCCGGTGAACATGGTTGCCACACTCCAGAAGAGAATTGCGATGGTCACAACCCATTTGCGGCTGAACTTGTCTCCCGCCCATCCGCCGAGCGGAACCATCACTGCATAGCAGAGGTTGAAGATTGTCGCGATAAGACCGATAGATGTGTCGGTCAGGTTGAGTGCATCGCGGATTGCTGGAAGAACGGTGTTGAACACCTGTCTGTCAGCCTGATTGAGGAGGTACGCCATCCACAGCAGGAGAAGCACCTCCCACTTGTACCATCCGGCTTTCTTGTTCTCTTTGGTCATAGTTCTATGAATTGTTTTGTTCGACTTTTTCCTCTTCGTGCTAACGCGTCGCAAAGATAGTAAAAATAACGAACATAGGTGTAGTGTGGTGTAAATTTATTTCTTTCAGATGCTTCTGTATTTCTCTAAAAAAGTTTACACAGACCCTCACCGCTTGTGCAGAAATCGTTCAAAAGTCGCATAGGCGATGCCTCGCAACCCACACCCAATCTGAATTTTCTGTTATCATCCGGGAACATGGCAGATTTCCCGGACGAACCTCTCAATTTGTCTGCCCTGTCCGGGAATAAGCCGGATTCCCCGGACGAACCCTCAATTTTGAACCAGTTTGTCCGGGAAAACACCCCTATCCCCGGACAAACTTCAAGCTCACTCGTCGGATAATCGGCAGATTATCCCACCAGACCTGCGGCAGATGGAGCAGGTCTGCAATAGTTTTTCTGATACGCCGCCCTGTACACTGTAAAACAAAGGCAGCGCCCTTCCGAACGCTGCCTCTATACTTGTCATTGCTTTATGTCGATTTGGCTACAGATATTCAGCCGGAATTTATTCCTTTTTCTGAAAGCATGGCAATCTTCTTTGGTCGAGAAGTTAAATTGCGGATGTGCCTTGTTTGCTGCAGTCGCAACCCTATATCTGAAGTCCTCCAAAACGTGATTCTGCGAGAAAATCTGTATTGTACTCTCCAGTTGCGAGATAGCCTTTGGCATCCAATTCGCCATCTGGTCCTTCAATTCGATGAAGTGAATATCCTTCTTTGGAGTCTTGTCTGGCGTATAAATCATAGCATCGCACATACTGACATCCTGCCCAAGAGTGTCTTTGACGATAATGTTGTGATCTACCGGTACAAACTGCACCAAAACATTTGCCGGATTTCTCACTTCGGCTATAATCAGATTTGGATCATTTGTCGTGAAAGCAATCCGATTGTCATCGGACAAGCCAAATGAGGAATTATCTCTG
>CAZMNZ010000157.1:0-4294 GCA_964567765.1 uncultured Muribaculaceae bacterium | reverse complement strand
CAATCTCTATGGCATAATCAACATATATTTTATGATAAATGCCATTCGTTCCGTTCTTCGGAATAAACCCGAGAGTGGTTATGTACTTCTTTGCGTCCATAGTTTTAAAACGTCGTTGCAAAAATAATCATTATTCGTAATAAACGATGTACGAGGTTAGGATCTGTTTAGTAAATTAAACCGTGTCGGGTTTGTTTATATGCAAATGTACGTGGGTGATGTGCCAAACTGTAACACATCACCCACGTATTAGGTTATTTTGTTTTTTACGATAGGTATTATGCCAGCGCAGCAGCGAGATCGGCTATGAGGTCATCGACGTTCTCTATGCCGACGGAGAGACGGAGCATGTTAGGATATACTCCGGCTGCAACCTGCTCCTGAGGACTCAACTGCGAATGGGTCGTTGAAGCGGGATGCACTATGAGTGACTTGGCGTCTCCCACACTGCCCACATGCAGGATGAGTTCCAGACGGGTCACAAGTTCAGCCGCCGCCTCGAAACCGCCTTTCACACGGAAAGTGAGCACACCGCCGAAACCGTGCTGGAGATATTTGCAGCCCAGTTCGTGATAAGGATTGCTCTTGAGGCCAGGGTAGTTGACGCTTTCCACAGCAGGGTGCTTCTCAAGGAATTCCGCCACTGCCAGAGTGTTCTCGCAACTGCGCTCTGCCCTGAGTGACAGTGTCTCCAGTCCCTGAAGCATGAGGAACGAGTTGAACGGTGACGGAGCCGGGCCTATGTTTCTCAAACCGTCCACACGCACGCGTCCTGCAAAGGCGGCGTTTCCGAACACTTCCTTATATACCAGTCCGTGGTAACTCTCTGATGGAGCCGCCAGAAGCGGATACTTCTCGGCAGTCCAGTCGAAGTTTCCACCGTCCACGACCACTCCTCCGAGGGCGGTTCCGTGACCTCCGATCCACTTTGTAGCCGAATGAACAGACACATGCACACCCCATTCGAACGGACGGAAGAGGTAGCCTCCCATGCCGAAGGTGTTGTCCACCATCACGCAAATTCCCTTCTTCTGAGCAAGTTCTGCAATAGGCTCATAATCAGGAATATTGAATGCCGGGTTGCCGAGGTTCTCAAGATATATGGCCTTTGTCCTGCCGTCGATCAGCGGCTCGATGTCCTCAGCCTTGTCGCTCTTTGCGAAGCGGACTTCGATTCCCATGTCGCGAAGGGTGATGGCAAACATCGTGAAGGTGCCTCCATAGAGGAACGGCTGTGCAACGATGTTGTCTCCAGAGCCGCAGATGTTGGTGATTGAGAGGAACACCGCTGATTGACCAGAAGCCGTGGCAACTGCCGCCACGCCGCCTTCCAGCGCCGTCATCCTCTTCTCGAACACGTCAGTGGTGGTGTTCGTGATGCGGGTATATATGTTTCCGGCGCGCTTGAGTTCGAAGAGTTCTGCGCCATATTCCATGCTGTCGAAAGTATATGCGGTGCTCTGATATATCGGAACCGCCGTTCCCTTGGAGACCGGATCTATCTCCTGTCCTGCCCTGACCTGCAGGGTCTCGAACTTATAATTCTTACCGTCCATAGTCTTTTGTCATGACCGACAGGCAGCTTTTGGCCGTTTTTACTGCCTGATGGTGCTGATTTTTGTTGTTTTATTATGTTTTTAGGTACCGACAGGCAGTTTTTTGCCCATTTTATTGCCTGACGGTTGGTATGTCGTCATCTCCCCCCCCCTCAATGCTCAGATTTCGTGCACCCGAAGAGCGTTCTTCTACATTATGATATCGTTCAGCACTCCCGAAGCCGTCTGGTAGGCTCCGGCACCGGCACCCTGCACCACGAGTGGCGACGGGTAGAAGTCGGTCTGGATCAGAGCGGCGTTGTCGGTTCCGCAGAGGCTGTAGAGAGGGTTTGTCTGGTCCACGCTCTCCAGCCCGATCTTGGCCTTGTAGCCGAAAGGTGAATCCGGATCCTTGACCAGAGATGCCACAAACCTCTGGCGGAGTCCCTTTGAAGCGGCCTCCTGATAGCGTGCGGCGAACATCTCCTCGTTTTCTGCAAGTTTTGCATAGAACGAAGCAACGTCTCCTTCAAAGAACTCTTCCGGGAGGATAGAGGATATCTCCACATCCTTTTCGTCAATGCCCACTCCGGCTTCACGGGAGAGGATGAGGAGTTTGCGCAGAACGTCGCGTCCGCTCAGGTCCAGGCGTGGGTCCGGTTCGGTATATCCTGCATCCTGAGCCCTCTTCACGACCTCGGCGAATGTACCGCCCTCGCCGCCTGCATAGTTGCTGAATATATAGTTCAGGGTACCGCTGAGCACTGCCTCTATGCGGATGATCTCGTCACCGCTGTGAACGCTGCGTGAGATGGATTCGAGGATGGGGAGTGCTGCTCCCACTGTGGTCTCATAGCGGAGAGTCGCACCTATCTCGATGGCAGCCTCCTTGAGGGCGGCGTACTGCTGGTATGGAGACGAGAACGTGATTTTGTTGCAAGCCACCACTGAATATCCCTTCTTGAAGAGGTTCATGTACTTGAATGCGATGTCGGCGGAAGCCGTGCAGTCCACGAACACAGAGTTCTCCAGAGAGAGGGTAGCCAGATGTGTGAAATATGCCTCGTCAGCCGAACTTATACCGTTGTCCAGCTGCTCCTTTATGTTTTCGAGGGACAGACCGTTCTTGTCCAGGATGAACTTGCGGCTGTTTGAGAGTCCGCATACATGCAGACGTCGTCCGGTGCGCTTCTCGATCTTTTCCCTGTTCTTGGCGATGATGTCCACCAGCGCCTTTCCCACCACGCCGTATCCGGCAATGAAGAGGTGTATGTCCTTGCCGCTCCTGCGGTCGAAGAACTCGTTGTGGATGGTGCGGATGGCAGCCTCTGCATCAGATGAGGCTATGATTGCAGAGATGTTTCTCTCGGAAGAGCCCTGAGCTGTAGCCCTGACAGGAATGCTGTTGCGTCCGAGTGCGGCGAGCATGCGTCCCGTTGCTCCAGTCTGGTTGAGTACGTCGTCTCCCACGAGGCAGACTATCGAGAATCCCTTCTCAACCTTGAGCGGATTGAGCTTGCCGAGAGATATCTCATATGCAAAGCACCTGTCCGCAGCCTCGCGTGCCTTTTCTGCATCCTTTTCGGAAACGGCGATACACATCGTGTGCACCGATGATGCTTGGGTGATGAGGATGATATTTATGTCGTTCTGACTCAGGGTCTCGAACAGACGGCTTGAGAATCCGGGGATGCCCACCATTCCGCTGCCTTCCAGAGAGAGCAGGGCGATGTTGTCGGAGTTGGATATGCCTGTCACGGCATCCTTGCTTCTTGGAGGATTCTTCTCGATCAGGGTTCCGAACGCCTGCGGATCGAAGGTGTTCTTCACATAGATCGGAATGCCTTCTGCCACAACCGGTTGGATCGTAGGAGGATATATGACCTTGGCTCCGAAATGCGAAAGTTCGAGGGCTGCTTTGTATGATATGTTGTTTATCGTGCGTGCGGTAGGAACCACTTTCGGATTGGAGGTCATCATTCCCGGTACGTCAGTCCATATTTCGAGGATACGGGCCTTGCAGCCGACAGCGAAGAGGGCTGCCGTGTAGTCGGAACCGCCGCGTCCGAGGGTGGTGGTGCGTCCCTGCTTGTCGGAAGCGATGAAGCCCGGTAGCACGAATAGTTGCGTGATCGGGTTGTTCTCCACCATCTCGTTCACCCGGAAATATGTCTTCTGGATGTCCACGACGTTCTTTCCGTTCTTGCTGACTGTCCTGACTATGTCGCGCGAGTCCACCCACTTTGTGGCTATGCCGATGGATGCCAGTTTGGTGGCCAGGATCTTGGTTGACCACAGTTCTCCGAAGCCCTGGATCGCGTCAAGGCTGACAGGGGAGAGTTCGCCGAGCAGATACACTCCCTGTGCGATGCTCCTGAGCGAATCGAAAAGCGAGTCGCATGTGTTGGTCGAGTCGTCCTGCTTCTCCACAGGGAGGAACTTACGGATGATGTCGTGGTGCGTCTTCTGCAGTTCATCAATCAGTGTCTTGTAGGTCTCGTCCCTTTCCGCTGCCAGTTTTCCGATCCTGATCAGGGTGTCCGTGCAGCCGCAGATGGCCGATGTCACAAGAATGGTCCTGTCGCGGTCCACCGCCTTGGTGACGATGTCCACGACCTTTGACATGTTTTCTGCATTGGCGACGGATGAGCCGCCGAATTTCAAAACCTGCATATTATGAATGTTATCTCTTTATTCAATGTCTTTTGTTACGTGCATATAGCAGCGGGGTGCATGCATATGCAGAAGTTTACGTTACC
>CAZMNZ010000156.1:0-4371 GCA_964567765.1 uncultured Muribaculaceae bacterium | reverse complement strand
ACGTCTGCACCTGCGGCAACTGAATGGTCAGCGACACCGCAAATACGAAAGCCAGGATAGCGACAATCGTCAGCCAGAATATTTTCAACGCCCTTTTGATGACTTTACAGCTTTATATTTCTCCAACTTGCAAAAATAGTAAAAATATCGGATAAAATCCGTATTTTTGCGGCCGGTTTTAATGCAATTAAAAGACCACAGATCAGATAAAACATATTGATATGTCAGAAATAATTTTAGGAATAGAATCCTCCTGCGACGACACCTCGGCGGCAGTCATCAAGGACGGCTACCTGCTCTCCAACGTGCTGGCCAGCCAGGATGTACACAAGGCATACGGTGGAGTCATTCCCGAACTTGCCTCCCGTGCGCACCAGGTGAATATAGTGCCGGTGGTGAGCGAGGCAATCACCCGTGCCGGAATCAAGGCCTCGGATATCACGGCAATCGCCTTCACCCGCGGTCCCGGACTTCTCGGATCCCTCCTTGTGGGAACATCCTTCGCGAAGGGACTTGCAATGGCTCTGGACAAGCCTCTGATTGAAGTCAACCACCTTCAGGGACATATTCTTGCTAACTTCATCAAGCAGTATGACAGCGAGAACCGTCAGCCGGAGTTCCCCTATCTCTGCCTCCTGGTTTCGGGAGGAAACTCTCAGATAGTCAGGGTGAACAGCCCTCTGGAATATGAGATTCTCGGTCAGACGATAGACGACGCGGTAGGGGAGGCCTTTGACAAGTGCTCCAAGATGATGGGACTGGGATATCCCGGCGGCCCGATCGTGGACAGGCTCGCAAAGCAGGGCGACCCGCTCCGCTTCAAGTTCTCGAGACCTCACATTCCGGGACTCGACTACAGTTTCAGCGGCATAAAGACCTCGCTGCTGTACTTCGTGCGTGACCAGATGGCTCTGGATCCGGAGTTCATGGAAAAGAACAAGGAAGACATATGCGCCAGTTTTCAGAAGGCTCTGATCGACATCCTGATGGACAAACTCATCAAGGCCGCGAAGCAGACTGGCATCAAGCAGATTACGATAGGCGGGGGAGTGTCTGCCAACAGCGGTCTCCGTGCCTGCATTGAGGAGGAAGGCCGCAAGCGTGGCTGGACCACCTTCCTGCCGGAATTCAAGTTCACCACAGACAATGCGGCGATGATCGCGATAGCCGGCTGGTTCCACTACCGGAACGGTGAGCGCGCCTCCCTTGACGTTGCCCCCGTGAGCCGCCTCGCTGAATTTTGAAACAGGGATGGCTGACCACTGTGACGAGAAGGCTTCCAAAAGTGACACAGTGGTGCCTGAATATGGGAAATATATGGGATTTTGCGGACCACTGTGACGTGAATCTGGTGAAAAGTGACACAGTGGTAAAGAATCAGAACAAATGAAAGAGATAGAAGTAACCACCAAGTTAGGCAAGGAACTGACTGCCGATGAAATCCAGACCGCTGCCGTGAAGGCTCTTGGCGTGTCTCCGAAGATGAAGGGCCGGATCCGCTATCGTGTGGTCCGTCGTTCGATAGACGCACGCAACGACGTCCTCTACCGCTACCGTCTGGAAGTGTACCGTCCGGAGGAAGCGATGGAGGAATATGTCCTGGATGAATATAAGGATGTGTCCGCTGCAGAGCCGATAATCATCGTAGGAGCGGGGCCGGCCGGCATGTTTGCAGCCCTGCGCCTTCTGATGAAGGGGCTCAAACCGGTGATCCTGGAACGTGGAAAGGATGTCCATGCCCGCAAGTTCGATATGGCGAAACTCTCACGCGAGGGTGCGGTGAACCCGGACTCCAATTATTGTTTCGGAGAAGGAGGAGCCGGCACTTTCTCGGACGGAAAACTATATACCCGCTCATCCAAGAGGGGAGACATCCGTGAAGTCCTGCACCAACTGGTGCGCTTCGGAGCCGATCCTTCCATCCTTATAGATGCCCATCCTCACATCGGAAGCGACAAACTCCCTATCGTGGTGGAGAACATACGCAAATGCATCATCGAGCATGGTGGAGAGTACCATTTCGACTCCCGTGTCACCGATATCGTCAAGAAACCTGACGGCTCGTTCGACGTAGTCGTCACCCCGAGCGACTCCTCTGTCATACCGAGCGAGCGAAGCGAGTCGAGTGTATCCATATACACTTCCCGTAAAATAATCCTCGCCACAGGCCACTCTGCCCGCGACATCTACGAACTCTTCGACCGCAAAGGTTGGGAAATCCAGGCCAAGGGATTCGCCCTCGGAGTCCGTGTTGAGCATCCGCAGTCGCTGATAAACCGCATCCAGTACCATGGCAAATACCAGCCGTTCATGCCGACCGCCGAATACTCCTTCGTGACCCAGGTTCTGGACAGGGGAGTCTTCTCCTTCTGCATGTGCCCTGGAGGTATCCTTGTACCGGCTGCAACCGCTTCCGGCGAACTGGTCCTTAACGGAATGTCCAACTCCCAGCGCAATTCCAAATGGGCTAATGCCGGAGTTGTGGTCCAGATCGAACCGGAGGATTTCCCTGAATATGCAAAGCACGGCCCTCTAGCCCTTCTCCAGTTCCAGAAGGACGTCGAGAAGACCATGTTCGACTACACCGGCTCTCTCAAGGCCCCCGCACAGCGCATGATGGACTTCTGCCGCAGAGTTCCTTCTACAGGCCTCCCGCAGACATCGTATCATCCGGGTGCAGTTGCAGCTCCTCTTCATGAACTCCTGCCTGAACACGTCTCCCTGCGTCTAAAATATGCCTTCCCGGAGATCGGAAACAAGAAGATGCACGGCTATTATACAAATGAAGCCCTCCTGCTAGGAGTCGAGTCCCGCACTTCATCTCCAGTCCGGATCCCACGCGACCCTGACACTCTGGAGCACACTCAGGTCAGCGGTCTTTACCCATGCGGAGAAGGAGCAGGCTATGCAGGCGGAATTGTCTCCTCAGCCCTCGACGGCATCAACTGCGCCGCCAAGATTTAATCTATAGACCTGCTCCACTGTGTGCAGGTCTATTCCTTTAATATGCTGATTTATATTTGCTTGACGAAACAGACCTGAGGCATATGACGCAGGTCTGAACTCTAAAGTTATTGATATGCAACGTTTTAAGTGCTGCGGAATATTGCTTCTGCTGTCGATGTTTACAAATATATCGTTCCTGGCATATGCCGAAGGGACATCTGCTGCCGGAGAATCCTCAAACCCGGCAGAAAAGCCGTCCCGGACCCTTCGTATAGACTATATATTCTCCGGCACAGACCGCAGTCAGGATATTGCACTTGACGAGATGTCATGCTTCGACGGATGGGCGGGAAGGACAGTAAATATGGACAAGGTTCCGGTGAGGGGAAACGGCCAGATCTGCATGACTGCCATAGCCTCCGGAAAGGTTCTCTACAGACAGTCTTTTTCGACTCTTTTCCAAGAGTGGCAGACCACCGAAGAGGCCACCCGGATAAGGCGTTCCTTCGAGAATGTCTTCCTTCTTCCTATGCCTTCGGAACGGGCTCAGGTGAAGGTCGAACTGTATGATTTCCGGGGGCAGATATCGGCTTCACTAAAGCATGAGGTGAACCCGTCAGATGTGTTGATACGCAGAACAATACAAAATGCGGCTCCGTATAAATATATTTTATGCAACGGCGCCCCTAAAGAGTGCATAGATGTTGCGATTCTTGCAGAAGGATACACAACTGAAGAAACGGAAATCTTCTATGAAGATGCGAATAATGCAGTGGCCGCAATCCTCTCTCACGAACCCTTCGGGAGCATGCGCGACCGCTTCAATTTCGTGGCTGTCGCCCTGCCTTCGATGGACAGTGGCGTGAGCATTCCTGGACAGGGCCTTTGGAAGAACACCGCCCTCAGTTCCCATTTCGACACTTTCTACATGGACAGATACCTCACGACCCTTCGTCTGAAGAATCTCCATGACAGCCTCTCCGGCATCCCATATGAGCATATCATAATCCTTGCAAATACAGACACTTACGGTGGTGGAGGCATATTCAATTCCTACACTCTCACCACCGCACATCACAAGGCTTTCGAGCCGGTCGTCGTCCACGAATTCGGCCATAGTTTCGCCGGCCTTGCAGATGAATATTACTACGATGACCAATTTGTGGAATATTATTATCCTGACTGCGAACCATGGGAGCAGAACATCACTACTCTCTACGATTTCGCCTCGAAATGGGAGGATATGCTGGCGCGCTCCGTGGCCGTTCCAAGCCCAATCCCCGAAGGTCCGATCTGGAACGAAGACGGTAATGGAAAGGATGCATTGATAGGAGTTTACGAAGGTGCTGGATACCAGTCAAAAGGCGTCTATCGTCCGTATCCCGACTGCCGTATGAAGACCAATTCCCCGAAGGCGTTCTGCCC
>CAZMNZ010000155.1:0-4519 GCA_964567765.1 uncultured Muribaculaceae bacterium | reverse complement strand
TCTCTGCCATAATAACGCCTATCCTTTCCGATGCCGCCTGAAGCCTGTCAAACGGCAGCGCCCCGCTGCCCAACTGCGACTCCAATTCTTCCTTTTCCGCAGCAAGAGCCTCCAGATCCTTCTCGATCTGTTCCAGTTCCTTCTGCTCCTTATAGGTCAGTTTCTTCTTTTTGACAGGAGCCTCTGCCTGACCCGTACCTGTTTTCGCAGCCTCCCTTGCAGCCTTTTCCTTCTCAGCCTTCTCCTGGGCACGGGTCTGGGAACGCTGCTCAGCCTCATACTCCTTTATATATTCCCTATATTCACTATAACTTCCCACAAAGTCCTTCACTACTCCATCACCGCAGAAGACGAAGAGATGGTCCACAAGTTTATCAAGGAAATGACGGTCATGCGAAACGATTATCAGGGAGCCGGCAAACTCCTTGAGATATTCTTCAAGAATATTGAGGGTGACGATATCCAGATCGTTGGTAGGCTCGTCAAGAATCAGCAGGTTCGGCTGCTGCATGAGGATGGTCAGGAGGTAAAGCCTTCTCCTTTCTCCACCGCTGAGGATCCCGACCTTGCTGTTGAGCATTTCATGCGGGAACAGGAAACGGTTCAGGAGCCAGTTGTCGTTGACTATGTCGAGCACAGTCTCATCCGGATTGAAGGACATGCCGCTCTGATGGTAATAGCCTATCTTCAAGGACTCTCCACGTTCGAGCACGCCGGTGAGCACGCCGGGATCGTCATCAAAGAATCTGCCTGTCAAGATATTGAGGAAGGTGGACTTTCCGGCACCGTTACGTCCGACTATACCGACCTTTTCATATCTCTGGAAATTATATGTGAACCTGTCCAGATAGCATTTGTCGCCATAGAAGAAGCTCAGGTCCCTGCAGTTGATTATCTTGGTGCCAAGCCTGGCCGAGCCCTTGACTCCCTCCATGCTGACCTGCTTCTGGGTATAGACCTGGGAAGCCCTGTCCTTGAGGTCATAGAAGGCGTTTATACGATAGCGTGCCTTGCCGGTACGTGCGCACGGTGTGCTTCTTATCCACTCCAGTTCGCGACGCAGGATATTCCTGACCTTGTCGGTCTCGGCATTGTAGTTGACTATGCGTTCCTCGCGTTTTTCGAGGTAGTTCTGGTAGTTACCTTTATATGTATATACAGCGCCACGGTCCATTTCCATGACGATGTTGCAGACCCTGTCCAGGAAATACCGGTCGTGGGTGACCATGAGCAATGTGCAGCGGGAACGGCTCAGGTAGCCTTCGAGAAACTCTATCGCGTCGATGTCCAGGTGGTTGGTCGGCTCGTCCATGATGAAGAATTCCGCTTCCGAAGCCAGCATCTGAGTCAGAGCGACTCTCTTGACTTCTCCGCCCGACAGCTCCTTCATCTGCTGGTCCGGATCGGGAAGATTGAAGTTCGAAAGGAACTTCACCACCCTGCGTTCGTATTCCCAGAGATGCTCCTGATCGAGCCCTCTGGTGAATTCCGTGCTGGAAGACATTATCTGCTCGAAGATCGTCTTCTGAGGGTCAAACGGATAGTCCTGCTCAAGAAAGGCTATCCTGATATCCTTCAGGAACATGATCCTTCCGCCAGAGTCGGACTTGTCCTTGCCTGCCAATATCCTCATGAGCGAAGTCTTGCCTGTACCGTTGGGGGCTATAAGGGCGATCTTGTCCCCTTCATTTATATTGAAGCCTATGTTCTCGAAAAGAATCTTAGGCCCGTACGACTTCGATATATTCTCTATCTGGAGGTAACTTGCCATCTCGGTATCCGTTTTCAGTCTTCAAGGTCATCTATACCGAAGTCCGTAGCGAAACGCTCCGCTATATCATCGGGAACATCGAAACTGAGATTGTCCCACAGGTTCTCCATCTGACGGCGGTCCTTCTTTGTCGGACGCCCCGCTCCCCTGTCGCGCTTGAGGAAGAAGGTCTCCACCGGAGCACGAAGTTTGTCAAGTTCCTCCTGAGGAGTGAGATTCTCCGCATAATTCGGGACCAGTTTCGCGCCCTGACGCTTGTCAATCAACTGCAGGACCTTATATGTATATGTCACGGCACCTTTGCGCGCCACGATCGTATCCCCGACCTTCACAGACTTGGAAGGCTTGGTATCCGCCCCGTTGACACGTACCTTTCCACCCTTGCACGCATCCGTGGCATCCGTCCTGGTCTTATAGACCCTGATCGCCCAAAGATATTTGTCTATTCTGAGTTCCTCCATGGCCAGTCTCCGGAAATCAGTTGAAGAAATTCAGCGGACTCGCACCTTTCGGACCGGAATGATCGTGGCAGCAGTCCTCATCCTCCGCACCTTCATAGTCTTCGCCTTCAAGGAACGGCTCCGTGTCAGGGTCTATGTAGCCGTCAACCTCATCCACAGGACGGGTAACAGCCTCAAGAAGGACAGTCTTTGTGTCGCGAGGCACAAGGTAGAAGTCCTCCATATCGGCAGGAACGAGGATGGTCTCGCCCTTGGCGAACTCATAATTGTCCATCACAGGCTTGCCGTCCTTCTCAGAAGGAACCTGGACAGATGCAGCACCCTCAAGACATATATATACTATGAAACTTCCGAACTTTTCGGTGTAGATATGAAGCGGATCGGTGAGGTTCAGTTTGGTCACGTTGAACTGAGGCGACTCAACGAGAGTCTCAACGACGTCTCCCTCATGGGCATGCGACTCATGGGCGTGGTCGTGGCAGTCATGTGCATGTTCATGACAGTTGCACTCGTGGCCTTCCTCATGGCAGTTGCAGTCATCTCCGCAGTGGCACTCCTCACCGCAATGGCATTCGCGGGCTCTGCATGGCTTATAGGACGCCTCATCACCCCAGAGCGGCCCTTTCCTGTAAAGTCCTTCGTCAAATGCACGATAGTCGATCACATCGATCGCCTCTTCGAGATGTGTCTTGCGCGCAGTTGCCGGATTGAACTCCCTGCCCCAGTCATAGAGGCGGAAAGTCATGTCGGACGACTCCTGAATCTCAGCGATAAGAAGTCCGCCGTCGGCAGCGTGAACCGTACCCGGAGTTATATATATGACATCCCCCTTTCTTGGAGTGATGACATTGAGGAGTTCATCCACGGTTCCGTTCTTGCACCCGTCATAGAACTCCTGCGCAGTCACATCGCGAGTGAAGCCGCAGTACATCTTTGCTCCCGGCTTGGCATCCATTACATACCATATCTCCGCCTTTCCGAGAGAATCATATCTTTCTGCCGCCACCTCATCGTCAGGATGAACCTGGACAGAGAGTTTGTCATTGATGTCGAGGAACTTGATAAGAAGCGGGAACTGACGTCCATAATAATTATAGACATCCTCGCCCACTACCCTTTCAAGATAGGTCTCCATAATCTCGCTTATGGTGTTTCCCGCAAGCCAGCCGTTGCTGATCACAGAATCTTCGACGCCCATATCGGCCAGTTCCCAGCTTTCACCGATCCTCACATCGGTTCCGAGAACGGTCTCATTGCCGTCTTCATCACACTCCACGAAATGTTTTCCGAGATCTCTTACAAGAGCCTCGCCGCCCCAAGGCCTTCTGGAAGCCACAGGGATGAACTTAAAAGGGTATAATTTCTTTTCCATCGTACATTTATATATATCCGCGCAAAGATACTGAAAATATCTGGTCCGGTTGCAAACAGAGTCAGGGTTTTTGGTATGGATATTGACTTTGTCCGGTACAGCCTGCACAGGCAGGGTTATGTGAAATCAATATTATAGGAGAACAGAATATGTTACCAGCAAGAAAATTCAACGGGCTAAGCAGTCTGCCTGACTTCTTCAACGATTTCTTCGACGGCGGAGTGATCGACAGGGTCAGCGCGAAGGCACCGGCAATCAACGTCATAGAGGACGATAAGCAATACAGGATCGAAGTGGCGGCTCCGGGAATGACAAAAGAGGATTTCAAGGTCCATGTCAACAAGGACGGCAACCTCGTGATCGAAATGGAGAAAAAGAGGGAATCCGAGGAGAATGACGAGAAAAAGGAGGGAAGATATATACGAAAGGAATTCTCATATACGAGATTCCATCAGACTCTCATCCTTCCGGAAAACGCAGAAAAGGACAAGATCGAGGCCTGCGTGGAAAACGGAGTTCTGAACGTTCAGATTCCTAAACTCTTGAACGAGAATCCTGAGAAAGGAAAGAGAGTGATCGAAGTGAAATAGTTAAACATGCTCAACAGATTGGTTTTCATTGGTTTTGGTTTTTATGAGCATCCGATGGCGGTTCGCAGTGATGTGGCCGCCATCATTTTTTTGCATTTTTTGCAGAAAAAATCACACAAAAGTTTGCAGGTTTCAAAAAAATGAGTACCTTTGCATCCGCGTTCGACAAAAACGCATAAAGTCTGAACAAATGGTGCGGTAGTTCAGCTGGTTAGAATACCGGCCTGTCACGCCGGGGGTCGCGGGTTCGAGTCCCGTCCGCACCGCAAAAGGGAGCGTAGCTCAGTTGGTTCAGAGCGTCTGCCTTACAAGCAGAGGGTCGGGG
>CAZMNZ010000154.1:0-4525 GCA_964567765.1 uncultured Muribaculaceae bacterium | reverse complement strand
AGTCCCTGATAACGCTGGCAATGGTCATCCGCGCATACATCGAAGTTCCTGTGGTCCTCGTGGTCATACCACTTGACATATTCCACATTCAGGTCATCCTGAGCCTTGTCCTCGACAGCCCGGATGCTGTCCAGGAACGAAACCAGGGAAGGCACGTCATTGACGCCTTCCGGCACCTGAGCACGCTCACGAGTTCCCGAAGCGGCAATCTGCGCCATCACCCACGAGCGGGAAATCACTGCATGAGCCTTGAGGAACTCCTCCGAAGCCGTCGCGCTCATCTCAGATGATATGACGCTCAGAAGATAATCCTCAACACCCACTACATTTATTGCTGTCAGCATGCTGTTCTCCACGATTATCTTCAAGGCACCCGCAAACTTCTGGTCTTCACGGCGTTCCCAATGGAAATTCACCCCAATGGTCACCCCGTGCAGAATGAAGGAAGGCTCGGCGAACATAGTGGACGGATTCTGCTCCTCGAAGTAAAGTTCATCATACAGGGCACCGTCATATTCTATCTTTCCTTCACGCATGACCGCCTTTCTGGCACCTGCGCCATCAGAAAGAATCTCGAACTCGATTTCCTTGGCGGACATGATTCCCACATGGAGCCTCGGCTGGGTCCTGGTAAGTCGGTTGATGATTCTGCTTTCCTCATCTTCGGTTATAGATACCTCCCTGACCATTTCTGTCAGAAGTTCTGGCGAGAGTTTCTCATATTCCTCCTCAACCGGAACGATGAAGACTCCTCCCATATCAGCGCATCCGGGACTCATCGTCAGATGGTCGGGACCTTCCGAAAAATAATGATGGGAACGATGTCTGCTTCGGAAGACTATCACCGAACGGAACTCCCCGTCCTTCCAGTATGAAAAGAGGTTGAAGAGAGGCTCCTTCTCACCTTCCGGAATATCTGCACAGTCCAGAAGTCGGTAGAAGAGTTTGGCCGCCGACTTGACGGTCTCCGCTCTCAGAACGAATACTCCGGTTGTAAACCCGTCATAATGATACAGATGGGCATCCTGGATGCTTGCTATCGGAGCCTCCTGCCATGGTGCTCCATCCGCGCCACGCAGCGAAGTCTTTCCATTGTCTTGTGTGCCTGCAAGCAGTCTGTCCACATCATTCACCAAAGGAATCAGACCGGCAGGAGCCGCCTGGAAATGGTGGTGGTCAGGGGCGGATGCACCGCTCTTGGGGCCATTATAGAAGAATATATGATCTGAATATTTCCTTGCCAGATCCAGCATATCCACATACCTGTGCCAGATGGACTGGTCCACGTGCCTGTTCATTGCAATTACAAGATGGTCTGGGAATATGGGATATGGATTGACCAGAATATGATACTTCTTACCCTTGCGGCCGTCGAACTTCATCAGAATCTGTTCGGGAGGGCGGTTCTCGCGGCAGAGGAAGCATTTACGCTTCGCTATATCCTCCTTGTTCAGTTTCGCGGCTGACGATATCATACGTGCCGGATTGAACTGGAGTTTGACGGTAAGGCCGCCTATCTCCACTTCCCTCACCCTGACATTCTTCAAGGCACGGAAGTTATCACAGGCAAGAGGCCAGCGTGACAACTGGTCTCCTACGAATTTATGTATCGGCTTGTTGTTCTTCATTTCCTGTTCAATGCGATTCTTGCCTCCAGTTCCCAGGTTCTGATCCTGTCCTTATATAGATTGTTGGCATTGACCTTTTCTATCTCCAATGCCGCATCTGAGTTGCCCTCCCATCGCCTGCAGCAATAGAGCACGTCATATATACGGCCTATTCGGTATTCCCGGCTTATACGAAGTCCAAGTGCATAGTCTTCACCGTAACTTGTATTCGGCAGATTGAGTTTCCTCAAAAGAGGAGTCCAGAAGGCTCTCGGAGCGCCCAAACCGTTGATTCTAAGTGCATTATTCCGTCCGTTATCCTCAGTCCATTCCTTGTGGTCGATCACTCCCGGAGGAATCGGATTCATCTGGAAATCAGTCATCTGGTAGGTTCCCACAACCATCGCGCACTTCTGCTCACGGAAGGCGGCGACGATCTTCGTCAAGGTGTCTGGGCCGCTGTAAACATCATCACTGTCCAACTGGACCGCGTATTCTCCGCATAGTTCGTGATGGACTGCGAGATTCCAGCATCCGCCTATGCACAGATCATTTCTTTCAGGAATCAGATGAACCAGTCTGGCGTCTGCCTCAGCCATCTGTGCAAGGAGTTCCGTGGTCCCGTCGCTGGAATGGTTGTCCACCACGATCACGTTGAACGGGAAGTCACATTTCTGGCTCATGGCACCTTCCACGGCATCCTTCACAGTCCTTATCCTGTTGAACACCGGAATCACCACCGTCGCTGTCACCGGAAAAGATTGCTCGAAAGAGACCTCCTTGAATTCCGGTGCCAGCCACGCTCCTATCTTCTTGAGATGCTCAGTGCATATATCCTCCATCTCGATCTGAACGGCTCTGTTCTTAGGATCCACATAGTCGAACTGCTTCTCTCCCGACTTTCTGGAGTCCGTCTCAATCTCCGTATAAAGATATTCGTTTATATGCACTATCTTCTTCATGCGGAGTCTCAGGTCATAAAGCGCTCCCCACTTCCTGTCGGTCTTCATTTCCCTCACCGCCTTGCGGAAAGCGGTTCTTCTGAACACCAGCACGCTTCCGAAATCAAAATCATCCCTCAGCGCTCCCTTCTGGCAGTCGATCAGCGGATGCTTCCTGCGCACGGTTTCCCCGTCAGGTCCCGCAATCAGTTCATAATGATCGGCATATAGCATATCCGCACCGGTGTCTTCCGCAATTCCGATGATACGGTCCAGGGCAAGCATGCCCATTTCCAGAGGCAGACTCTTCGTGTACAGAAGCACATATTTCTGAGACAGGGCCTCAGAAATGCTTCTTAGAGTTTCTGTTTCCCTCAGGGAGACTCCTGAAAGGATGGTGACACCTGTGAACGAGTCGCTCCTGTTCAGAGATTCGACGGTCACCTGAAGATCCTCGCCCGACATGGACGGAATAAAGCATTCTATTCCTGACATACTGGATAATTATAAAAGAGCAAGAAGACCGGAACGGATCATCCTGAACTCAGATTCAAAATTCGGAGTGAACACTCCTTTTCCAAGATTTTCATCCACCTCTTCCAAAGGCCACCAGCGTCCTTCATCCACCTCATCCTGATCCGGAGTCAGCTGATAACTTCCCACAGCGGCAAAGACGTTGACCATCTCCTTTTCTATCTCTGACTCAAAGAGATACGACTCCACATAGATAGGGTTGAAGTCGGTAAGCCCCAGTTCTTCGGACGACTCACGGTAAAGAGCCTCAAGGATGCTTTCGCCATATGAGACATGACCTCCGACCGCAGTGTCCCATTTCTCTGGCTGAATTTCCTTCTTCATCGACCTTTTCTGAAGATACAGTCTTGAATATCTGTCTATTATATGGAGGTGTACCACCGGATGAAGAGGCTTCTGGCCTGAGTGGCAATACTGCCTTGAAGACCTTCCCACAACGAGTCCGTTAGGCTCCACAACGGGAAAGTATTCGCATACGACCTTGGACGAAGATATCGTGTCCGCCGTCGGTGCCGGCACCAGAGGTGCAAGGTCATATGGATATATAAGTTCCAGCATTTCTAAGCCTTGAAAACGATTTCTGCAATGAAGGCGGACTGCTCGCCCACCCTTCCGTCTATGAAGACATGAAGTCCGTCCTCCTGCTCCACGCAGACACGATACATATCCACGTCCTCCTGAGGTTTGATCTCATGGTTGAAATTGATGGTCAGTTCGCTGACAGGACGCTCTGAGGTCACATCATATCCCACTGCATTCATTGCCCAATGCATGTACATGGCATTGTTTGCATGGCCGTTCATGTCCACATCAGAATATGACACCTTATGGGTCATGACAAGTTCCGGTTCCGCATCCTTTGGCATCTGGACCTTATCCGCCGGAGTCTCAATCACATTTTCCGGGCACACTCCATCTGCGTCAAGAAGATTCGGGTCACGAACAAGACGACGGGTGTCGAGATTCATCACCAGCCATGATGTAGTGGCCTTGACCCTTGGTCGTCCCTCACTGTCGGTCATGATGAAGTCTCTCAGGAAAAAGAGCCTGTTCAGGCCCTTGTGCCAGGTCTGGAGAGTAACCTCGTCCCTCCACTTGGGTGTATCCACAAAATCAATATGCATTCGGGAAAGGACCCAGGCAGTACGCGAAGCGATCAGATCGTCATAGCCGAATCCAAGAACGGTGGCATGCCTGTTGGCCGCCTCCTGCGCCAGGTCCATGAAGGACGCAGGCTTGAGTCGCCACGATGCATCAGCATTGTAGCAAGGTATTATGAATTTCTGTGTAAACTTGTTCATTACTATAGTTTCGCAAATGCTGAAGTTAAATTCATTATCAGTAGTTAAGAATTTCCAGTTCTTCCTGGGTATAAAGGAACTGATCTATCCAGTCCGGGAAGAAATGTCCGACCGCCACATAGGCAGCCACAGCCACCACAGC
>CAZMNZ010000153.1:0-4624 GCA_964567765.1 uncultured Muribaculaceae bacterium | reverse complement strand
GCGGCATATTCTTCTGGACAGCCTCATAGACTGCAAGCGAAGTGGCAACGTTCTGAACGACTGCTCCCACGTCGATAGGAAGTCCCATGGACTTCACCTGACGCTTCATCACCGCATCGATGAGTTGCTTCTCACCTCCCTGCGGATATTTCTTCTTGAGAGGCATAACGGAGATTCCGTCATATCCCTTTGCGGAAGCCTGAAGTTCAGCCACGGCCGCAGACATGGCCGTGATGGCCTCCGGCTTGTTCTCCTCGATTCCGATCACAGCCGGACATCCTCCGAGAACCTGCTTCATGATGGCGGCTCCCACGACAATCTCCTTGCTTCTTTCGAGCATGATGCGGTAGTCGGAAGTAAGATAAGGCTCACACTCCGCTCCGTTGAGGATGAGGCAGTCTGCCTTCTTGCCCGGAGGCGGACAGAGTTTCACATGTGCCGGGAAGGTCGCACCTCCCAGACCCACTACTCCGCACATCTTGATCCTGTCAAGGATTGCCTTGTTGTCTTCAGGAATCTCGGTAACGAGGGTGTCGCTCAGGTCAATGCCCTCCGCCCACTCGTCACCTTCAACCTCGATCTCGATATGGGTCATATTGTTTCCAGCCAGATCCTTGCGAGGTCCGATGGACTTCACGGTTCCAGACACGGAAGAATGCACATATGCAGAAATGAATCCTGCCGGCTCGGCAATCACCTGACCTGCCTTCACCTTGTCACCGACAGCGACAACAGGAGTTGCAGGAGCACCAAGGTGCTGAGCGACAGATATATATACCTTTGAAGGGACAGGAAGGACCTCGATAGCGCAGTCCTTTGAAATCTTGCTGTCGTTCGGGTGGATACCACCTATTGAAAATGTCTTTAACATGGTCCTATTCCTCCGTCGCTTTAGGTTTGATAACTGGGAAGTTCACTGCATGGATGGCACCTGTAGGGCACTCAGCCACACACTTCTTGCAGAGTTTGCACTTGGTGAAGTCGATGTATGCAAGGTTGTTCTCGACGGTGATCGCCTCGAATGCGCAGACCTTAGCGCACTTTCCGCAACCTATGCAGGCGGCCTTGCAGGCCTTGCGGGCAGCGGCACCCTTGTCCTTGTTCACGCAGCTCACGAACACGCGCATGTTCCTGCGGCCCTTGTTGCGGAGTTCGATGATGTTCTTAGGGCAGGCCTTCACGCAGGCTCCGCAGGCAGTACACTTTTCCTCATCCACGACAGGAAGTCCTGTCTCAGGATCCATCACGATGGCACCGAACTGACACGCAGCGACACAGTCACCGCAACCGAGACAGCCGAAGGAACAGCCTGTATCACCGCTGTAGAGGGCGGCCTTCACGCGGCATGACTGATATCCGCCGTACTCGTTGATACGAGGGCGGTTCTCACAAGATCCGTTGCAGCGCACCACAGCGACCTGAGGCTCCTTTGCAGCCACCTCAACGCCGAGTACGGCAGCAACCTTCTGCATACCTTCATTGCCTCCAACAGGGCAGTAGCATCCGCCGAGTTCAGGCAACGAATCCACACAGAACTGAGCAAATGCACGACAGCCGGCCTGTCCGCATCCGCCGCAGTTTGCACCAGGCAATACCTTCTCCACCTCGTCGATTCTCGGATCTTCCTCCACCTTGAACTTTTCAGCCACAAAGTAAAGGACGACAGCGAGAGCCACACCGAGGATGGTGAGGATTGCAATAGTCCAGATAATTGTTGTTGTCATTATTGTTATAGTTTAGTTGTTGTATTATTCGATATAGAACGAAAACTCATTCTGGAGGCGTCCGCGCAGCAGCCATATGATGAAGTAATATACGGCAACCCCGCCCACAGACGCCAGTCCGCAGAGCACCTGGCTCTCTAAAAACGCAGACAAAGTTAATATTAAAATCATCAGTACAGCCAAAGGAATCACATAAGATATCCACACCGCTTTCAACCCCATGCTCATCTTCGTCTTCACAGTCACGGTGTCCCCCACCTTATGCTCCGCATATGGATCAGTCGGCACCATGATCACCTTTTCCTCCGCTTCGGACATCCCGCAGAGGCCTTTTGCATGACATGCAGCGCAGGCTGACGACACCAGTATCTCCACTGTGGTGAATTCCGGGGTGATCTCCACTATGCGTCCTGAATGCTCTATTTCATTTCTTTTTGCCATACTTCAACTATTAGTCATCCGGAATTTCGGGCTCTTCTCCGGATAGAATCATATTTTTCTTATCTCAATCCGGGATTTTGCCCTGTTTCCCGGATTGGGACTACTTGCGGGAGCGATTGACTATGGACGAGAACGGATGCTTCAAGCCCTCCCATCCGGTGAGTCTTCCCGTAGCCCTTCCCACAAGGAGAGGCGCCTCGAAATATACAGGAAGTCTGTTCATGTCGTCCGATATATATATAATCATATCCTCTTCTCCCTTGAAGACTTCTCCTTCAAGGAGCTTTGCTCCGAACTTTATCACCTTGACCTCGCCTATTCCCTTGACCTTGATGGTCTCAAGTCCATGAAGGATGAAATATACATTGAAGACCTCGTCATCGATGGCAAAGGTCATCGGATATCTCTTTCCAGGATCCACAACATCGAAATTCATGTTGCGGGCAAAATAGAACAATGACGGAAGGTCGAAAGTACAAGGAGTCAGCGGCAGATCGAGAGACTTCTGACCACGCTTTGAAGAATATACATCGGCATGTATGACAGGCTCCTGCGAGTTCCAGTCATATAGATATGTATTCTTTGCCACATAACCTCCCTCATATGTGTCACGGGTGAATTTCAGCGGACGCATTCCGTCACAGGTGAACCATGACTTGAAGTCCTCCCTCACCTTGAAGACCCAGTCGAAGAATCTTGTCGTCTTTCCGAAGGCGTCTATAAGGAAGGCCTTTTCGCCGTTGAAGGTCAGGGTGTCGAGACGGATGGTCGCATGTCCCACATCAGTATTCATCGCGCCCCAGGTGTACTGCAACGCGAAGGAGAGTTCCTCTCCGGCCTGAAAGACCAGGCTGTCCATGGCTGTAGACATCACCGGGACACACGCCGTACGTGTCACAGAATCAGCATTCTCCTGTGCATGCATCGGCAGGAGAGCCATACATGTACACAGGAGAAGCATTAATATCATATATAATCCTTTTCTGTTCGTCATTCTAGAAATCTGTGTTTCCAAATTCGTTGGACGGCATCGGAGCGCTCATCGGATCCGGTCCGAAAGGAGGATTGTCGTCATTCATGGCAGAAGCAAATCCCATCGAATCGGCCTGATTGACAAGGCTTTCCTGCTCGTCAACGAAACGCACCTCGTCAGCGCGGAACCTCATGTCCACATCAGCGATGGCGCCGTTACGATGCTTCGCGATGATGATCTGAGTCCTTCCGACATCGTCCGGATTATCAGAAAGTCCCTGATAGTCATAACGATGGATGAAGATTACCATATCGGCATCCTGCTCGATGGAACCTGACTCACGAAGGTCGCTCAACTGAGGGCGGCGGTTGCTTCCCTGACGGTTCTCTGACTGACGGGAAAGCTGAGACAGTGCGATGATCGGCACGTTCATCTCCTTTGCCGTCGCCTTAAGTGTACGGGAGATGGCTGCCACTTCCTGCTCACGCATACCCCTGAGTTCTGCCGGTCCCTGCATCAGCTGGAGGTAGTCGACCACAATAAGGCGGACTCCCTTCTGCTTGACGAGTTTCTTTACCTTCGAGCGGAACTCCATAACCGGAAGCGACGGGGTGTCGTCGATATAGATAGGAGCCTTTGCAAGTCTCTTGAGCTGGATGTCAAGCTGTTCCCATTCCCAGGCCGCAAGCTTGACTCCTCCCTTGATCTTGTCCGCGCTGAGTCTTGTCTCAGACACCATCATACGCTTTGCAAGCTGGATGGCCGGCATTTCAAGCGAGAAGAAGGCAACAGGCATATTGAACTCCACTGCCGCATTTCGCGCAAGGTTGAGCACGAAGGCCGTCTTTCCGACTGAAGGACGGGCTGCAAGGATGATCAGGTCGGAAGCCTGCCATCCGAGGGTTATCTTGTCTATCGATGGGAAGCCGGATGGCACACCGCTGAGTCCGGATGAGTCCTGAAGCCTCTGGATGTCATCCAAAGCATCGTTTATGACCTTTCCGATCTCCTGAACATCCTTCTTGACGTTGTTCTGGATTGCTGCGAAGAGCTTTGTCTGGGCCGTATCGATCAGGTCATCGACATTTATCGCCTCGTCGTAAGAGGATTTAAGGATGTCGTATGAGGCTGTGATCAACTCCCTCTGGATGCATTTCTGCTTGAGGATCCTGATGTAGTACTCGATATGAGCTGCCGCACCGATCTTCTGCGACAGCTGGACAAGAGCCACAGTGCCGCCGACCGCCTCAAGATTTCCTGTTGCCTTGAGCTTCTGGGACACAGACAAAAAATCCAAGGCGATGTGCTCGTTGTTAAGCGAACGCATTGCCTCGAATATCATTCTGTGCTTCTCGCCATAGAAGCAGCTCGGCGTAAGCTCATCCATAGCTTCGTCGATGCAGTTAGGCTCTATCAGAAGCGCTCCGAGGACAGCCTCTTCGACGTCAAGAGCTTGAGGCGGTCTGTTTCCCATCTCAAGCCCAAG
>CAZMNZ010000152.1:0-4876 GCA_964567765.1 uncultured Muribaculaceae bacterium | reverse complement strand
TGGAAGCAAACGACCGTCAGCAGGCGGAACTTGAAGGAAAGCCGGCAGTGAAGACAGTGTTCTCGGCATGGGGCGGATGGCAGTGGCTCTATCAGAGGCGTCAGATCGGTACTGCCGGACTGATCTCCGAAAAGATTGCCTATGCTCCGATCACCTCTCTCGTGTGGCAGGAGATGAAGAAAGGTGCCGATGAAGACTGTCTTACCGAGGCCTTTGCAATGTACCGTCTGATGATTGACCAGAGGTTTGTCATCCACGACAGTCTCAGAGGGTACGGACTCTACTATCTGATGCGTCTGGGGGTGTTCGACAATATGCTTTCGCGTTCATATGTGGTGCAGCCTGCCGTTCCGAACGGCTCGCTCGCTCCCGAAGACAAGTGCCGATGGACGCTGACTGAGTTTGAACTGACTGACATGCAGAAGGCCGAACTCGACAAGTGCTACGACGACATGATGAAGTTTGTAAATAGAAATTATAAGAAATGAAAGAAATCCAATTCAGAAACAAGGTCGCAGTAATAACCGGCGCCGCAAGCGGCATGGGTCTTTCCTGTGCGAAGGAATTTGTCCGCCTTGGCGCAAAAGTGATCATGTGTGATGTCAACGAGCAGGCTCTCGAGGTAGCTGTTGAAGAGATCGGTGATTCAGCTATCTCCGTTGCCGGTGATGTCCGTAATTATGAATATGCGGAGGCAGTGGCGGCAGAGGCCGCAAAGCATGGTGGTGCAGACTACCTCATCGCCTGCGCAGGAGGTTATGAGGCTCGTTGTCTCAATTCGATGGTGCCTTTCTATGAGCAGCCCAAGGAAGTCATTGACTGGGGACTGGATGTGAATCTCAAAGGCCCGATCTATTTTGCACGTACTCTCATGCCTCAGATGGTTCAGAAGAAGTCGGGAGTTATCGTCATGCTCGGTTCTGTCACCGGATTTGAAGGAGACGGAGTGGGGGCGATGTACGGAACGTCGAAATCAGGACTGTTCAATTTCGTCAAGGGTCTTGCAATGGCCGGTGCCCCTCATGGCGTGAGGGCTCTATGCGTCACTCCTGGACCGGTGCTGACCAGAAAGGCGATGAACAATATGCCTACCCTGTTCGGCCGTGCAGCTGAAGTCGAGGAACTCGTTGATGTGATTCTTTTCATGTGCAGTGACAACGCATCATTCATTACAGGCACCAACCATGTCGTTGACGGAGGACGCCTGTGCATGTACCAGAAAACTTATTGATAACATGAAACTCTTCAGACAAGGTGTTTTGCTGGCTGTGCTGGCCTTTCTGTTCTGTTCGCTTTCCGCTCACTCCCGCAGTGGCAATGGTGACAGGGCAATCCTTGACAAGGTTGCCACCTGGCAGATGGAACATCATGGGGAATGCAGTTATAAAAAACTGCACTGGACCAATGCGACATTGTACAGAGGTATGTTCGCATGGGCGGAATACACCGGAAATAATGAATATTTTGACTTCATCAGAAACATCGGTCAGGAACACGACTGGTCGTTGCTCAAGAGGCGCTATCATGCCGACGATCTGTGTGTGGCACAGACCTATGTGCTCATGTACGAGAAATTCGGTGACGAAGATATGATTTTTGAGACCAAGCGTCGTATGGACTATGTTGTCGGACATCCTTCTGAAGTCGACATCATGCTTGGAGTGAAGGATGCCTCTGACAGATGGTCATGGTGCGATGCACTTTTCATGGCTCCTCCTGTCTATGTGCAGATGTACAATATCTTCGAGGATGAGAAGTATCTCCAGTTCCTCGATAGGGAGTTCAAGAATACCGTTTCATGTCTGTATGACACAGAACATCACCTGTTCTACCGGGATGTGAGATTCCTTGAGAAGAAGGAGAAGAACGGCGAACCTGTGTTTTGGGGACGTGGTAACGGATGGGTATATGCTGCCTTGGCCTTCATTCTTGAAGACCTGCCGACGGATCACTACACCTATGGATACTATCTGAATCTCTATAAGGAGATGACTCAGGCCGTTCTGAAATGCCAGGATGAAAACGGCTCATGGCATACAAGCATGCTGGACCATCAGACTTATCCAGAGGCTGAGACCAGCAGTTCGTCCCTTTTCACTTTCGGCTTGGCTTATGGTGTCAATTCCGGCATTCTGGAAGGGAAGGAGTATAAGCTGGCTGCCTTGAAAGGATGGGAAGCCTTGAAGTCTTATGTCCGAGAGGATGGCTGTCTTGTAAATGTCCAGCCTATCGCGGCTGCGGCAGGTAAGAAGAATGTAGAGGGAAATACCGAAGTCTATGGCGTAGGTGCTTTTCTTCTGGCCGGAACAGAGATGATGAAGATGGACCAGAAGAAGAAAACTTTGAAAGCCCGCAAGAGCGCTCCGGGAAAGAAAGCCGATGGCTCTGGACAGGCTGACAGGGAATATTGGGTGGAGACAATGCTCAAGATCGTGGAGCCGGTATTCGTGAATCTCAGTCAGAACACCTTGAAAAAGAATATGCCAGTGGAGACAAGTATTCTCCGTAATCCGGTTGACAGGACAAAAGTTACCTATCTTGAGGCTTTCGGACGTGCTTTCTGCGGAATAGCTCCATGGCTCAATCTGGGGGCGGATGACACAAAGGAAGGAAAACTCAGGGCACGCTATATCGATCTGGCTGTCAAATCCATTACCAATGCTGTGGATCCGGAGTCTCCTGACTACTTGAGCTTTGGACCTCCTGAAAAGCAGCATCTTGTGGATGCGGCTCATGTCGCTCTCGGACTTTTGCACTCAAAGGATGTGATCTGGCCAGCCCTTGACTCGTTGACAAAGCAGAGGCTTATAGATGAATTCAAGTCCACCAGAACAATGACTCCTCCTCCATCTAATTGGCTGCTTTTTCCTGCGATGATGGAGGTGGCTCTTCTGGAGTTCACAGGTGAGTATTCCGCAGAACCTGTTGAGCATGCCATCACCAAGCATGAGGAATGGTACAAGGGTGACGGATGGTATGGAGACGGCAGATTTTTCAATAACAACTACTACAATAGCTTTGTGATCCAGCCGTTCCTGGTGGAGATAACGAAGGTTCTTAAAGCTCATGGCAAGCCTTACGGTGAATTATATGATGCAGTACTTACGAGAATCATCAGACATTCAGATCAGCAGGAGAGGCTCATTTCTCCTGACGGAACCTATCCGGTGATGGGACGCTCGATGGCCTACCGTTTTGGAGCTTTCCATCTGCTTTCTCATGTATCCCTCATGGAAAAGCTGCCGCTTCATATAGAGCCGGCTCAGGTAAGATGTGCATTGACAGCCGTTTTGAAGAGACAGCTTGTCCCTGAGACTTTCGATAAGAACGGGTGGCTCACGATAGGCTTCTGCGGTCACCAGCCTTCAGTGGCTGAGCGCTATGTCTCTACCGGAAGTCTGTATGTGTGTAATCTGGTGTTCCTTCCTCTCGGCCTGCCGGCAGACAATCCTTTCTGGACGGCTCCAGCTGCTCAATGGTCATCTCAGAGAGCATGGGGCGGGCTTCCGATCAGACCAGATAAATTCAGGCATAAATAATCATAAATATCAAGATATCATGACAGCAATATTGACATCATTACTATTCTCCCTTCTCCAGATCTACCCTGTCGTCCTCGACGACAGCCCTACACGTGTGGAGTCGGACCTCGATCCCCAGATGGAGATTATGGGAACCCTCAGGCCAAAATCTGTGTCTGAAATCTCTACGAGCCGCTGGACTGTGGACTGCGGCGGTATGGACCGCGAGCATGCTGACTGGCGTGCTGTACGCGGATATGTCGCACCACTCGGTATCGGCCGCGTCCGCCAGCAGGCAGGATGGGCAAGATGCGAGAAGGATCCGGGAATGTATGACTTCGCATATCTCGACCAGTGTGTTTTCGACGCTCAGGAGATGGGCGTGAAGGTGTGGATGGAACTTAGTTACGGAAATCCTCGTTATGAAGGTGGCGGCGGACGTCATCTCAATGCTGGTTTCCCGTCATCTGAGGAAGGCCTCCAGGCATGGGACCGTTGGGTACGTGCGATGGCGGAGCACTACAAGGGAGTGGTGGTTGACTGGTGTGTATGGAACGAGCCTAACGGCAAGACTTCCGGCAACACCATAGAGCAGGCAACTGACTTTGCAGTCCGCACGGCAGAGATTCTACGTGAGGTCATTCCGGACGCTCACATCGATGCGTTCGCTCTCACGGAGGCCGATCCTGAATGGATCGAGCCGTTCGTGAAGGAACTCCAGAAGAGGGGAAAGGCACATCTGTTCAACACGATCGCATATCATCACTATCAGCATAATCCTGACAAGGGTTATGAGGAAATCGAGGAAAGCCGTGCAATCGTTGCCAAGTATACCCCTAACCTCAGGCTCAAGCAGGGCGAGGGCGGAACGCAGAGTGAATGGTGTCGTAACGGTGCACTCGGAAATACATTCTGGAACGAGCACACCCAGGCCAAGTATGATCTGCGTCGTTCTCTCGGTGACCTCGGACATGGCGATGACACAGAGGTGTTCCATCTTTGCGACCTTGAATACAGGGCTGTAAAACGCCATTGGGGACTTCTTCGTTACGGCCTCCTCAAAACTACAGGTCAGGCAGATGGCTATAGGATCCTCAAGGTAAAGAAGGCATATTATGCAATCCAGAATGCGGTTTCGGTATTCAACGACGCATGGGAGTGCATATCTCCTGCCACCACTTCGACCATCGAGATCGAAGGAGCAGAGATGACTGCCGTCTATGACTGGAAGGACAAGGCTACAGGAACTCCTGTCGTCCTTTTCTGGGACGCTTCGAAGATGCCACAGAGAGAGGATGTGACCAAGCCTGCAAAGGTGACGGTCAAGGGCGAGCCTGTCAACAACCCCGTATGGG
>CAZMNZ010000151.1:0-4925 GCA_964567765.1 uncultured Muribaculaceae bacterium | reverse complement strand
CCGTGGCTGCTCTAACACTTCAATCTTCGACGCTAAGGCAGGTATCAGCCTCGATGCTAACTTCGCTAAGGTTGTTTCTTGGTATGACAACGAGTGGGGTTACTCAAACAAGGTTCTCGAGATGGCTCGCGTTATCGCGAAGTAATCTGAATCAGATCACACTTTATATGGTCGCTTTCCGAAAGGGAAGCGACTTTTTTATTATCTTTGCGCCCTGTTTAAGTAGTGAGTTGTAAATGAAGATATTCAACAGAGGGGAAAGACCTTCGTGGATTGTGTCCCTCATCCCGTTCATAGTGCTGATCCTTGCTCTGGGCCTTGTCATAAAGGTCTTCGGAACCGATGCACTGAACGGCGGAAGCCAGGTGGCGCTCATGTTCGGCGCAGGTGTCACTGTCGCGATTGCGATGATATTCTACCGCATTCCCTGGAAGGACCTTGAGGAGTCGATAGTCGATAATATCCAGTCCGTGGCCACTTCCATAGTTATTCTTCTGCTGATCGGAGCCGTCTCAGGGTCCTGGATGATAAGCGGTGTTGTTCCCACCCTTATATATTATGGTATGAAGGTCATAACTCCGGCGGTGTTCCTTTTTGCATCGTGTCTGATTTCAGCCATTGTCTCCGTGATGACCGGAAGTTCGTGGACGACCATCGCCACAATCGGTGTCGCACTTGTCGGCATAGGTACGGCGCAGGGTTATGAGCCAGGTTGGATTGCCGGGGCGATAATTTCGGGAGCATATTTCGGCGACAAGGTGTCTCCGCTGTCCGATACGACTGTACTGGCCTCTTCTTCTACGGGAACACCCCTGTTCACTCACATCCGTTTCATGATGATAACCACGGTTCCATCCTTTATAATCGCCACAGTCGTGTTTCTGATTGTCAGCCTGCTTCACAAGAGCCCTGACACTGCCATGACCGCGGACTTCACGAAGGATCTTGCCGAGAGTTTCAACATATCTCCCTGGCTCCTGCTGGTTCCTGTGCTGACCGGTCTTCTGATTGTCGGGAAGGTGCCGGCGATCATAACATTGTTTACGGCATCTGTGATTGCCGGGATATTCGCTCTTATCTTTCAGCCGCACATCATCGCTGAGATTGCAGGAACTCCTGTTGCGGAAGGGGAGTGCCTGAGTTTCATGGACGGCTTCAAGGGCCTGTTCCAGAGTTATTATGGTGCCACAGCCATTGACACAGGTAATGCGGAACTCAACAATCTCATATCCACCCGAGGCATGACAGGAATGCTTAATACGGTATTTCTCATCATTGCAGCCAGCACATTCGGCGGAGTCCTTGTCGGAAGCGGAATGCTTCAGAGTCTCACTGACGCCCTTGTGAAATTTGTCAGGAGGCGTGTGACGATGGTGACGGCTACAGTCGGAACCGGAATATTCGCCAATATGATCACCGGTGACCAGTATCTGTCCATCCTTCTGACCAGCAGCCTATATAAGAAACTCTATCAGGAAAGGGGATATGAAAGCAAACTTCTGAGCCGTTCTGTGGAGGATTCAGCCACTGTGGTCTCAGTGCTCGTTCCATGGAACTCCTGCGGTATGACACAGGCCACGGTGCTGAAAGTCAGCACTCTGACCTATCTTCCATATTGTCTTTTCAATCTCATTTCTCCTTTCATGTCTATTCTCATCGCAGCAATCGGTTTCAAAATTGTTCGTAAATCGAAATAGTTTTGTTAATTTTGTGTTTCCTACAGTCGGGATGGCAGGATTTATCATCCTTGTGGTCCGGGATGTCAGTGAAGAATCTTATCAATATAAATATTAAGGATTATGAAAGAATTGAAAGGAACAAAGACTGAAGCGAATCTTCAGGCTGCATTCGCCGGTGAGTCACAGGCTCGCAACAAGTACACTTACTATGCTTCAAAGGCAAAGAAGGACGGTTATGTGCAGATAAGCAAACTTTTCGAAGAGACTGCAAACAACGAAAAGGAACATGCGAAGATATGGTTCAAACTTCTTCACGGCGGAATCATTCCGGATACACCGGAGAACCTTCTGGATGCTGCTGAGGGCGAGAACTATGAGTGGACTGACATGTATGCCGGTTTTGCAGTAGATGCACGCGAGGAGGGCTTTGATGAAATCGCTGATCTTTTCGAGAAGGTCGCTGCAATAGAGAAGATGCATGAAGAGCGTTACCGCAAGCTTCTTGCGAATGTGGAATGCGGCCTCGTATTCTCACGTGACGAGGATATGATGTGGGAGTGCTCTAACTGCGGTCACATCGTCATCGGAAAGAAGGCTCCTGAAGTATGCCCTGTATGCAAGCATGCAAAGAGTTACTTCATGATCCATCCGACAAACTATTAGAATTTCTGCAGGAACTCGGTCAGGTTGGCTTCATGCCCCAGACCGAGTTTCTTTCTCAGACGATAACGCGTCATTTCAACGCTCCTCACTGTTATGTTCAGCAGGGGAGCGATTTCTTTTGATGAAAGTTCCATCTTCAGATAGGCGCACATCTTCTTGTCGGATAGGGTCAGGTTGGGATGGAACCAATGCAACCGACTGGACAAATGATTCAAGCAACGAACAGACTCTCTATGGTGCTGCGGAATTCAAATGCTACGATTATACAGACGGCGTTCGCGGGGCTGAAATCGACTGGGTGACGGTTGACTACAAAAATGAAAACGGCAGATACATCGATACATGGTGGCTTGCCGATATTCAGGAAAACACTACCGGTGCAGTCCGCAAGGCTGAGGTTGTCTGTACATTCCCGCAGATGACGGGTTATACATTCAAGGACGGTCAGAACACCCGTTCAACCGTAATTGTTCAGAATCCGTGATCCGGATTTTCCTTAAATGAATCAGGCTCATACCGGTGTCATGCAAAGACCGGTATGAGCCTGTTTTCAATATTTCCGTTCGCTATTTTCTTCCGAAGAGAAGATAGTCTCCGACATTCATTATGATGTATGTCACGAAGAGAAGGAGGAATATCATTGACCAGTTCAGTCCGAGCAGAATCACAAGGACCGTGGCTACGATGAATACTCCTGCAAATGCCACTCTTTTCCTGTGAACAGGTGTCCCCGCCTTGACGTTCTTCTTGAACTTCATCGAGAACATCGGAATCTCGCTCACAAGCAGAAGTGACAGCACCAGAGAAGCGACAGGGATGACCCATATACTTGCAGCCCACGAATAGAGCACGCTGCCCGGATCGTTTGCCACATAATATGCGAATGAACCGCATATCATCGCGCAAGCCGGTGTGGCAAGTCCGATGAAGTTTTCGCTCTGTCTTTCGTCGATGTTGAACTTGGCGAGTCTCAGTGCCGAGAATATCGCGATGAGGAGCGGAACATATGTCCATATTCCGGCATTCCCTGCCATGATCATGAGCCTGTGAAGCATCAGTGACGGAAGGAGTCCGAAACTTACCATGTCGGCCAGCGAATCAAGTTCCTTTCCGAGAGGGGAGTAGGCGTTAAGCATTCTGGCCGAGAGACCGTCGCAGAAGTCGCACACTGCCGCTGCCAGCATGAGGTAGAATGCTATGTCGAAGCGTCCCTGAAAAGTGAAAGTCACTCCCAAGACCCCGCAGAGCAGGTTCATGGAAGTGATGGTATTGGGAATGTGTTTTACAATGTTCATTTCAAGACGGTTTAGGTCATTTTGCTGGCTATCTGATGCCGAGTTTCTTTGCAATATGCTTTGGAAGCGCATCCTTGTGAACCACGATGTTCATTGTCTTGTAGCGCACGAATGCATCAGAAGCGTACCATATGCCCTTGTACTTTCCTGCCTCGCCCCAAGAGTTCTTCACCATGAAGTACTTTGTGCCGTTCTGATCCTGAGCCAGACCATAGATGTGCATTCCGTGGTCATCAGTAGTGGTCTTGCGGTCATATCCTTCCTGACGCATCTCCTGGGTGATCTCCATCTCCTCAGGAAGTTCTGTCTTTACCTCTTCCTTAGGCTCGTCCTTGGCCTTGCCGACCCATTTTTCCTGATCTGATCCTGCTGCTGCCTTCTTCTTCTCGACAGGCATCACTGCAAGTCCGTCACGGGTGAAGCCCTTCTCGCTTACGTCAGAGCCCCATGCGATGGTATATCCTTTGTCGATGGCGTTGTACATCACCTCCATCATCCCGTCCATAGACACCTTGTACGCGCTGTCCCATCTCCAGTTCTCGCACACCCCGATGATGAACGGCTCATAGAAAGGATGGTGGGTGAATGAGGTGATGTTCACATAGTCGTCATAATTGAAACCGATGTGGTCTCTGTATGATTCAGGGGTATATTCAACACCATTTACTGTGAATGTCTCAGGATATTCGCCGAAATATGCCTCGATGATGCCGTCGAAGCCGCGGAGCCACGCAGTGGAGAGTTTTCTGTTAGGGTTGTCCTTGATTGCATCCACATATCCCTTGAGGACTGCGTCAAGTTCTGAGTGCTCCGGCTTGTCTGTGCCGTAGTTGAATCCCGGCATTGCCTCCTGCGGAACGATTCCGTAGTCGTTTATCACATGGAGCACGTCGCCGAACGAACTTCCTGCGGCAAAGTTAAGGTGACCGTCGAGACGGACATACTTCACTGCTCTGTCGCGGTATGACTTTCCCACAACGAACATTTCTGAAAGATCGAGGCTGTCTCCCTTCATCCTGAGGATTTCCGACTCCACGAAAGAGAGGGCGGAGAAGCACCAGCATGTTCCTGAACGGTACTGGTTCTTTATGGATGTTACGGGGTTTTCCTTGATGGTCGTGAACTCATACTCTGGAGCCTTTGGCTGCTCCTGTGCTGAAAGAGTCACGGCTGCAAGCAGCGCTAATGAAGTAAATATTGTCTTTTTCATATCAATTATGTTGTTCATTCGATAAATTACTTTCGTTCAACCGCGCAAAATTATGATTTTTTTGTGGTATTTCAATAA
>CAZMNZ010000150.1:0-4991 GCA_964567765.1 uncultured Muribaculaceae bacterium | reverse complement strand
GAAAGACTGGCAGGAAAGGACAGCGATGCTGGTGGGAGAGGAGATGCTGGAGCATTTCCGGAATTCGACAGTTGCTGTGATAGGAGTCGGCGGCGTAGGAGGATACGCGGCTGAAATGATAGTGCGTGCAGGTGTGGGACATCTGATAATTCTTGACAGCGACGATGTGTCCGTCAGCAACAAGAACCGTCAGCTGCTGGCCCTGGATTCAACGGTCGGCAAACTCAAGTGCGAGGTGCTGGCAGCCCGTCTGAAGGACATAAATCCCGAACTGGATCTGACCATGATTCCGGAATACCTTGAAGCCGAAAAGGCCGGGGAGGTCCTTGGGGATCATAAGATCGATTTCCTCGTGGATGCGATAGACACGCTGTCTCCGAAACTGCACCTTATAAAGTATTGCATGGACAACGGAATCCCCCTGGTTTCGTCGATGGGTGCAGGCGCGAAGTTCGATGCCACCAAGGTGCGCCTTACAGATGTTTCCAAGTCCTTCAACTGCCCTCTGGCCTATATAGTCCGCAAGCGTCTCAGACATATGGGCATAAAGAAAGGTTTCCAGGTGGTCTTCTCCGAGGAACTTCCAGACAAGGATTCGATAGTGCCATGCGAGGACCGCAACAAGAAATCACAGGTCGGCACGATCTCATACATTCCCGCTGTCTTCGGCTGCGTCTGTGCTCAGGCTGTAATCCAAGGACTTATGAAGTCGGAAATAGAATAATTTTACTATATTTGCGCGATTTAACAGAAATATATGGCAGATAATTCACTTTTGGAGAAGGTATTGAGCCTTCAGGAGAAATTCGATTCGCTTCAGGAGCAGCTTGCTGACCCTGAGGTGATTTCAGATATGAAGAAGTTCGTTCAGTTGAACAAGGAATATAAGGAACTTATGCCTATCCTTGAGGCCGGAAACGAGTTCAAGAAGATTCTTGAGAACTACGAGATGGCCAAGGACATCCTTGCCAACGAAAAGGACGAAGACCTCAGGGAGATGGCCAAGGAGGAAATCGCAGAGATCGAGCCTACTCTTCCTGAGTGGGAGGAGAAGATCAAACTGCTGCTGATTCCGGCCGATCCTCAGGACAGCAAGAACGCGATCCTTGAGATCCGTGGAGGTTCCGGTGGTGATGAGGCAGCCATCTTTGCGGGAGACCTCTTCCGTATGTACTCGAAGTATATCGAAACACGCGGCTGGAGGCTTGAAGTGACCAACCAGGCGGAAGGTGCAGCCGGCGGTTTCAAGGAAATCGTCTGCAAGGTATCGGGAGACGGTGTATATGGAGTCCTGAAGTATGAGTCGGGAGTGCATCGCGTTCAGCGTGTCCCTCAGACAGAGACCCAGGGCCGTGTCCACACATCAGCCGCATCCGTTGCTGTCCTCCCTGAGGCTGACGAGTTCGATATCGAACTGAACATGAACGACATCCGTAAGGATACATTCTGCTCTTCAGGTCCTGGCGGACAGTCAGTGAACACGACATATTCCGCAATCCGACTCACCCATATCCCTACAGGTCTCGTGGTGCAGTGCCAGGATGAGAAGTCACAGCTCAAGAACTTTGACAAGGCTCTCGCCGAACTCCGTACACGTCTGTACAACATGGAGTATGAGAAGTATCTTGCCGAGATTTCTGCAAAGCGCAAGACCATGGTTGCCGGCGGTGACCGTTCAGCGAAGATCCGCACATACAACTATCCTCAGTCGCGCGTGACAGACCATCGTATCAACTACACGATGTACAATCTTCCGGTGTTCATGGATGGAGCGATCCAGGATGTCCTCGACCAGCTTCAGATCGCCGAGAACGCAGAGCGCCTCAAGGCTGCGGAATAATCTATTCTTCCATAGGCTCCAGCAGGGGGCTGGTCTCAGTGAAGTGGCTGAGAATCATATCGGTATATGTCTTGGTGACGGGAATTGGCTGAATGTCCACATTGTCTAGATCCAAGACATATCCGTCATTCACCTTTCGTAAGGTGCTGACCTTGTTGAGGTTGACGATATACTTTCTGTTGCAGCGCACCAGTCCGCTGCCCTTGAAACTTTCCTCGACTGTCTTCAGACGGCAGCGCAGGATGTACTGCTGCAATTTCCCCTTGCTGTCTGTGTACCACACCTTTATATAGTTGTCGTCGGACTCGATATAATACAGGTTCTCCGGGCTGACCGAGAGCTTGAGGGTTCCGTTGTTGTCGAACAGGGTGATCTTCTTGACCGATCCCGGTTTCGGCGGCTCGTCAGTCACGACATTCTCGTAGTTCATCAGCCTGATGGTGTTGTTCTTGTCGATGATGGCGAAATACATTCCCGAAATCAGATATGGGATTCCCAGCGCGATGGTTCCGTAGAGGAAGGATCTTCCGAACACCTGCAGTTGGGTCGCGCCTGCATGTGATATGTCCATCGTCAGTTTTGTGTAGAAAAGACTGATCAGGAGGATCTCCATGACGCACCATATTGTGTATTCAAGATATGTCATCTCGAACAGTCTCTTTGACCTGTACATCAGTATTCGACTGAGTATCAGTATTATGATGGAAGCGAAGACAAAGACGACGGTCAATGCAAAAGTTACGGAATCACCAAGTCCGAACCATGCCGTTTCAGAGAATGGAATATATATGTTGAGGAACACGATGGCAAACAGGACCGAAAAGGTCACAGTGCCGATAAGCTGGTATTTGCCCAGCAGATATGATGGTAGTTTCTGGTTCATTAAGTGCACGTTTGGCCGGGCTTCTCAGTCCGGAGTCAGGGCAAATGTAGAGATTTTTGATTCAAATATCAAACTTTACCGTGCCTTCTGCGACGTGAAGACTTGACAGATCTGACCGCAGTGATGGTCATTTCGTCTACTAATGAGCGCTTTGCGGCCATGAAGTCAAGAATCGCTGCTGCCAGCGGGAAAAGTGCCGTGAATGAGAATGACATCTCATTGTGAAAGCGGATGAAGTCAACAGCAAGCCAGATCTGGAAGCCGACAGCCATCAGGGCTGCAATCATGCTTACGCGTGCCTGAAGGAAGAATGCCTTGAAACTTGCCGTGGCTGCCACGTGTGCAGTGAAAAGCATGATCAGCATGGTCAGATACGGGATCTTCTCATGATATCCTATCGTAAGTTCTTCCCCCGCAGGACCTATAATAGTCGCGAATGTACAGAAGAACATTGAGAATATGAGGGCTGTCGAGATGCCCAGGTATAGTGTTTGGATTCTTTGCCACATGATGTAATCGTTATAAGTTGTGCAAAAATAGGAATTTTCAAAGGAAAAATCTATATTTGAAGGCTAATGACTTAAATGTACTTATCATGAGAATAGCAGAATCAGAACTCATAATCAACGGCGACGGATCGGTGTTCCATCTTCATCTTCGTCCTGAGGAACTGGCGGACAACGTGATTCTCGTCGGTGATCCCGGCCGTGTGGACATGATTGCCGAGTATTTTGATGAAAAGGAATTCAGACACGCTTCGCGCGAATTCGTGTCTGTTACGGGAAAATATAAAGGCGTCAGGATGACTGCGCTCTCAACCGGAATCGGTACTGACAACATCGATATCGTGATGAACGAACTCGATGCACTTGCCAACATCGATTTTGAAACGAGGGAAGTCAAGCCTCAGCATCGTTGTCTGAACATTCTGAG
Source organism: uncultured Muribaculaceae bacterium (assembly GCA_964567765.1). Taxonomy (GTDB): domain Bacteria; phylum Bacteroidota; class Bacteroidia; order Bacteroidales; family UBA932; genus Cryptobacteroides. The sequence continues at coordinate 1,335 of CAZMNZ010000150.1, read as the reverse complement.
AATAGGAACATCAGGCGCAATCCAGCCGGAGATCCCTCTCGGAGCATTCGTGTTCTCGCACATTTCAGTGGGCTGTGACGGCCTGCTGAACTGGTATGCGGACAGGGAAAAGATCGCCCTTACCGACATCGAAGAGGCTTTCAAGAAGCATACGAACTGGAACAGGCATCTTCCTGATCCTTATTTTGTGAGAGCGGGGGAGAAGATGATAGAGAAGTTCCGCGACTGCACCTACAAGGGAATGACCATCGCAGCTTCCGGGTTCTACGGTCCTCAGGGACGTGTGCTCCGCATGCCTCTGGCCATGCCTGACATGCTTGACACTTTCGAGAGTTTCCGTTTCGGGGACGAGAAGGTGACAAATTTCGAGATGGAAGGCTCGGCGATAGCAGGTATCGCGGCTCATCTCGGACATAATGCCGGCACAGTCTGCTGCATCATCGCTCACCGCTACCATAAGGCCAGCAATCCTGACTACAAGCCTCAGGTGCGCAAACTCATCGAACTTTGTCTGGAGAGACTTGCCGAGTAGAGGAGGTTCGAATGACAGCGGGACTGTCCAGGGAAATGAAAAAGGTCTGAAGAGTCAAACTCCTCAGACCTTTCAAGTTATAGACGGAATCGCTTAGTCCTGAACGTTCTGGAGCGCTTCCCTGATCTTTGCTTCGATCTCGTCGCATAGCTCGACGTTGTCGGTCAGCAGGGCCTTGACAGCCTCGCGTCCTTGAGCAAGCTTGCTGTCGCCATAACTGAACCATGAACCGCTCTTCTTGATGATGTCGAACTCGACTCCGAGGTCGATCACCTCTCCGACATGTGAGATCCCCTCTCCGAACACGATGTCGAACTCGGCCTTCTTGAACGGAGGAGCCATCTTGTTCTTGACGATCTTCACCTTTGTGCGGTTTCCGAGAGCCTCGTCTCCGTCCTTGATCTGGGTGGTGCGGCGCACGTCCACACGTACTGAAGCATAGAACTTGAGGGCATTACCTCCTGTTGTTGTCTCCGGATTTCCGAACATCACTCCGATCTTGTCGCGGAGCTGGTTGATGAAGATACAGCAGGTGTTCGTCTTGCTGATGTTTGCTGTGAGCTTCCTGAGGGCCTGGCTCATGAGCCTTGCCTGAAGTCCCATCTTTGAGTCTCCCATCTCTCCTTCGATCTCAGCCTTTGGAGTGAGGGCTGCTACAGAGTCGATGACGATGATGTCGATCGCTCCTGAACGGATAAGGTTGTCTGCGATCTCAAGTGCCTGCTCTCCGTTGTCAGGCTGCGAGATAAGCAGCGTCTCAAGGTCTACGCCGAGATTCTTGGCATAGGTGCGGTCAAATGCAT
>CAZMNZ010000149.1:0-5231 GCA_964567765.1 uncultured Muribaculaceae bacterium | reverse complement strand
TCATCGGGAAGGCCTGTGCTGGGGCAGATAGACTCGAACGGGTTGAGCGACATCCTTGTTGTGGTCGTAAGATATTTCGGAGGCATAAAGTTGGGCATTCCGGGGCTGATCCGGGCATATAAGACCTCGACGGCAGATGCCATAGCCAATGCGCAGATAGTGGAGAAGATCGCCTCGAAGATATACAGGATACATTTCGGTTACATGAGCATGAACCCGGTGATGAAGGTGCTCAAGGACATGGGTCTGGAGCAGAAGAACCAGAAGTTCGACATGGAGTGCAGCATAGACACCACCGTGAGGCTTTCGCTGGTAGACACCTTCCTGGAAAGGATGGGGGATGTCGAGGGGTGCAATGTGGAGGAAATATAAACACATCTATATATGAGTAAAAAGAGTTTGATTTCAATCAGGGATTTCACAAAGGAGGAGATCCTGCATGTGCTTGAAACTGCAAAGGAGTTCGAAAAGGACAAGGAGCAGAAATTCCTTGAGGGCAAGGTGATAGCCAGCCTTTTCTTCGAGCCTTCCACCAGGACGAGACTCAGTTTCGAAACCGCAATCAACCGTCTGGGAGCCAAGGTGATAGGTTTCTCGGATGTGACCAACACCAGCCAGAGCAAGGGCGAGACGCTCAAGGACACCATAATCATGGTTTCCAACTATGTGGACATGATCGTCATGCGCCACCCGCTTGAAGGAAGTTCAAGATATGCCTCCGAAGTGGCCACGGTGCCGGTTGTAAATGCCGGAGACGGTGCCAACCAGCATCCTTCTCAGACCCTCCTCGACCTGTATTCGATCCTCCAGACCCAAGGAACACTTGAAGGACTGACCATCAACATGGTGGGAGACCTCAAATACGGCCGCACCACCCATTCGCTTCTTCAGGCGATGTCCCACTTCAATCCTAAGTTCACATTCACGGCTCCGGAAGAGTTGAAGATGCCGCAGGAATATAAGGACTTCCTCGACAGCAAGGACATAGAATATATCGAGACCACATCGCTGGACGAGCATCTGAACGACTGCGACATATTATATATGACCCGCGTCCAGCAGGAGAGGTTCACCGACCCGATGGAATACGAGAGGGTGAAGGACGTGTACCGTCTTGAGGCCTCCATGCTGTCCGGAGTGAGGGAGAACATGAAGATCCTTCATCCGCTTCCAAGAGTGACGGAGATCGACCAGGATGTCGATGACAATCCTCATGCATATTACTTCAAGCAGGCCGAGAACGGACTCTATGTCCGCATGGCCATCATTTCATATCTTTTAGGTTATCGTTAAACTGGAGAAATCTACATTTCATTATGACAAGAAAAGAACTGGTAGTCAGCGCATTGGAAAACGGTACCGTACTGGACCATATTCCTGCGGAAAACGTATATAAGGCTCTGGACCTGCTTGATCTCAAGGGTATCGGGAACCAGATCACCATAGGTATCAACCTCAACAGCAAGGCCCAGGGACGCAAGGGCATCATCAAGGTCGAAGACAAGTTCTTCGAGGACGACGAACTCAACAAACTTGCCCTCATCGCACCTCAGGCCACTGTGAACATCATCAGAGACTTCAAGGTGGTGGAGAAGAAGAAGCTGTCCATGCCAAAGGAAGTCATAGGCATCGCCAAGTGCCGCAACCCTAAATGCGTGACCAACCATCAGCCTATACAGACCCGCTTCGCAACCGCCGAAAAAGATAACAAAATTTCACTTTTATGCCATTTTTGCGAAAAATCTACCGAAATAAAGCACGCACTTTAAAATAATTTGTTACCTTTAAGGCACTTTTGGTTTAAAATATTAACTAACACATAGGAACAACATGAAAAAAGTTCACAATTTCAACGCCGGTCCATGCGTATTGCCGCAGCAGGCTGTCGACGCTGCAGTAGAGGCCCTCAAGGATTTCAAAGGAACAGGCATGCCTGTAATCTGCGTTTCTCACCGTTCAAAGGAGTGGGATGCCGTAATGGACGAGTGCCGCGCACTCTGGAAGGAACTCCTCAATATTCCTGACACTCACGAGGTCGTGTTCCTCGGAGGCGGTGCCAGCATGGGATTTCTCTATGTAGCGATGAACTTCCTTGAGAACAAGGCAGGATATCTTGAGACAGGTGTCTGGGCAAAGAAGGCTCAGAAGGAGGCTAAGGGTCTTGGAAGCGTTGTGACCGTAGCTTCTTCTGCTGAGACTACATTCAACTACATTCCTAAGGGATATGAAATTCCGGCTGATCTGGACTACTTCCATATCACAACCAACAACACCATCTACGGAACAGAGATCCACGAGGACCTCGACTGTCCGGTTCCGCTCATCGCCGACATGTCGTCAGACATCATGAGCCGTCCTGTGGACGTGAGCAAATATGCGATGATCTATGGTGGTGCCCAGAAGAACGTAGGTCCTGCGGGTGTGACTTTCTTCATCGTGAAGAAGGACCTTCTCGGAAAGGTAAGCCGTTATATCCCTACAATGCTTAACCTTCAGACACATATCGACGGCGGTTCGATGTTCAACACGCCTCCTGTATTCTCCATCTTCGTAATGAACGAGACCCTCAAATGGGTGAAGGCTCAGGGCGGAGTCGAGGCTATATATCAGATAAACAAGGAGAAAGCCGCTCTTCTCTATGACGAGATCGACCGCAACCCACTCTTTGTCGGAACCGCTGCCAAGGAAGACCGTTCGCTTATGAACGTATGCTTCGTCATGGCTCCTGGACACGAGGATCTCCAGGACGAATTTATGGCATTCGCAAAGGAAAGAGGCATGGTGGGAATCAAGGGACACAGGTCTGTGGGCGGATTCCGCGCTTCAATCTACAACGCATGTCCTAAGGAAAGCGTGCAGGCACTGGTTGACTGCATGAAGGAGTTTGAACAGTTACACAAATAGTATAAAGATCCTTCGCTCCGCTCAGGATGACATCGTCATTCTGAGGAGCGAAGCGACGAAGAATCTTTACATCATGAAAGTACTCGTAGCAACAGAAAAGCCTTTCGCAGCAGCAGCTGTGAAAGGCATTCGTGATATCGTAGAGGGAGCAGGTCACGAACTTGCACTTCTTGAGAAATATACTGAAAAAGAACAGTTTCTTGCAGCAGTGGCTGACGCTGATGCCCTCATCGTCCGTTCGGACAAGGTGACTGCCGAAGTCGTCGAGGCGGCAAAGCAACTCAAGGTGGTGGTTCGTGCAGGGGCGGGATATGACAATATAGACCTTCATGCATGCACCGGACGCGGCATAGTGGCAGAGAACACTCCGGGTCAGAACTCCAATGCCGTGGCCGAACTTGCCATAGGTCTCATGATATATATGTCACGCAATCAGTTCACCTCAGGCACCGGATGCGAACTCAGCGGAAAGACGCTGGGCATCATCGGATTTGGCAATATAGGCCAACTCGTGGCGAAGAAGGCCGTGGCTCTCGGGATGAATGTCCTCATCTACACCGATGAGGTGAAGGAGAAGCACCAGAGATGGAACACGACCTTCTCTCTCGAAGGACTCTACAGCACATGCGATTTCGTGTCCGTAAATATCCCTGCGACTCCGTTCACAAAGGGATGCGTGAACTATGACCTCATCTCAAAGATGCCTAAGGGAGGCTGTCTCATCAACACGGCGCGCAAGGAGGTTGTATGCGAGGAAGGGCTGGAAAAGGCTCTTGCCGAAAGGCCGGACCTCAAATATGCGACTGACATCGCTCCGACAAACTATGCGGAACTGAAGGAGAAGTATGGAAAGCAGATCTATGCAACTCCTAAGAAGATGGGAGCCGAGACTGCCGAGGCCAACATGAATGCAGGTCTTGCAGCGGCAAACCAGATAGTCGCTTACTTCGAGACAGGATGCACCAAGTTCCGGGTCAATAAATAATATAGAGTATAAATTTTAATAAAAAGAGGGATTTCAAGGCGGAGGACTTTTTACAACCGGAGCAACCTTCATGGTTGTGAGGATTGGAAAAGGGACGACAACGCAGAAAGGACCTTTTTAGTAAATTTATGGTAAGAATCAAACCATTCGCGGCAGTACGTCCGCCAAAGCAATATGTAGAGGAAGTGGCAGCAAGGCCATATGACGTCCTCAATTCAGTGGAAGCGAAGGCTGAGGCAGGAGAGAAATCCCTCCTCCACATCACCAAGCCTGAGATCGACTTCGACCCTATCATCGACGAGCATAGCCAGCCGGCATATGACAAGGCCGTGGAAAACTTCAAGGCATGGCAGGAGAAAGGATGGCTTGTGCAGGATGAGAAGCCATACTATTATGTATATGCACAGACCATGGACGGCCGCACACAGTACGGACTCGTGGTTTGCGCTCATACTGATGACTATGCCAGCGGAGCGATCAAGAAGCATGAACTTACACGCAGGGACAAGGAAGAGGACCGCATGATCCATGTGCGCATCCAGAACGCGAACATAGAGCCTGTGTTCTTCTCTTATCCCGACAACGATGAGGTTGATGCAATCGTCGGACGATATATTCTTGACGAGCCTGAATATGACTTCGTTGCAGCCGATGGTTTCGGCCACCATTTTTGGGTGATCGACGACCAGGCGGACATCGACCGTCTGACAGAGCTCTTCGCTGATATTCCGGCATTTTATGTGGCTGACGGTCACCACCGTACAGCAGCAGCCGCTCTCGTTGGAGCAGAGAAGAAGGCTCAGAATCCGAACCACACCGGAGAGGAGGAATATAACTGGTTCATGACCGTCGCCTTCCCTGACAGCCAACTCAAGATCATCGACTACAACCGCGTGGTCAAGGATCTGAACGGGATGACTCCTGAGCAGTTGGTGGAGGCTCTCGGTGAGGACTTTGAAGTACGCGAGGAAGGTGCAGAGATTTATAAGCCAGGAAGGCTTCATGAGTTCTCTATGTATCTCGGCGGGAAGTGGTACTCCCTCGTTGCAAAGGAAGGACGTTACGACGACAACGACCCTATCGGGGTTCTCGACGTGACCATTCTCTCCAATCTTGTTCTGGACAGGCTTCTCGGAATCAAGGACCTGCGCACAGACAAGAGAATCGACTTCGTGGGGGGAATACGCGGACTCGGCGAACTCTCACGCCGCGTGGACAGCGGAGAGATGGCTGTGGCATTCGCTCTGTATCCGGTTTCCATGAAGCAACTCGTGGATATAGCGGATTCCGGCAACATCATGCCTCCTAAGACCACATGGTTCGAGCCTAAACTCCGCAGCGG
>CAZMNZ010000148.1:0-5288 GCA_964567765.1 uncultured Muribaculaceae bacterium | reverse complement strand
TGCAAAGGTAGCAAAAATCTGTGAGATTAGTGCGGTCTAAGCGCCTATACCTACCGTTAAATATTTGCAGAATATGCAGGATATAGAGAAAATACTGACTGACGCAGATGTGAAACCTACGGCGATACGTATGATGGTTATGAAGGAAATCATCGCCATCGGCCATACTTTCACACTCTTGGATATGGAGATCAGGCTTGAAACCGTCGACAGATCCACCCTGTTCCGGACCCTGACATTGTTTCTTGAACACCGGCTCCTGCACGAAGTCGATAATGGCAAAGGATTCACCATCGAGGAGACTAATTGTGTGATGAAAGGACTATGCCCGGATTGCACAGTTAAAGACTGAGATAATCTGCAAATTTGCCCGTTTCGCGGGCACTACGGTTCAAGCAGCAGCAGCATATGGCGTACCACATGGTTCCGCCAGTTTTCATTCAGTTGCTGCGTAATCTGATTTTCACCAAATACATGCGAGGCGACCGGCATAGTAAGGAACGGCACAGATATCAGACCATAGAAAGTGTAGAAGATTTCAATGAAAGGAACTTTCTTGATATTTCCTGCCTCCATTTCAGATTCGATTGCACTGAATAGATTATTTCCTGCCTGACCGATGTTAATTCCGACAGCCATCTGTGCGAATCCGTCGAAATCTCTCATAGCCTCTTTCATCAGGAACATCGGCAGTTGCGGATCCTCCTTAAGAATGGCAAGATAAGCATCGGCTATCGAGCCGATCTTTTCTTCAAGCGGAACATCAGATGTGATTATTCCAGAGATTTTTGGAAGAAAACTCATCAGGATATCACCGAACACAGCCTGAAAGAGGCGTTCCTTCGTGCGGAAATAATAGTGCATTGCAGGACGGGTCAACCCCACCTCTGCAGCGATATCCGACATGTTGGTGTCCTTGAATCCTTTTTTAAGGAAAGTGGCCTTTGCAGCCTCTATGATCTTCTGTTCCATTATCCCAAATTGTCAATAAACAACAGCATCCTGTTCGTGACATTCACGTCACTCACACCGCTATCAAAATCCAAAGATAGCAAATTCAACCGAGGGAACAATTCCTTCAACCTTTTTTCAATTCCACGTACAATGATATGATTGGCAATACAGCCGAAAGGCTGAAGTGAAATTACATTCTTCACTCCGGATTTATAATATGTCGCGACTTCTGCCGGTAGAAGCCAGCCTTCTCCGAACTGCACATTGAGATTGATTATTCTCTCCGCTTCCTTTGCCTCATGAAAGATATCATTGAAGTCAGACCAGTATCTGAACCCTGCACCTGCATTATTGAAATATGACACATGCTTCTTGTAAAGCCTGTACATATAGTTGTATATCCAATCCGGAATATTGCTGTCCTCAGAAAGGGAGGCCTTCTTCACCTTGCGGTTCACAAAGAACTGCGTGAAGAAATCCGTAAGCATCGGAGGTACGATCTCCACTCCCCTACCGATAAGCCAGTCTACGACGTGCTTATGTGCGAAAGGATTGAATTTGAGGTATATCTCTCCGACAACTCCTACCTTGTCAGTTTCCTTATCAACTATAGCATTATTGAATTCCGTCGCACCTTTCCTAGCTAGCTCCAGCAGACCCTTCCATTGGCCTTTTTCAAGTAATGCTGCACCGTCAGCCAGATACCTATCCTTAAGTCTCGATGCTATGCCTTTCTCCTTCTCTCTTGCAGCACAGGCATAATACATCTTCGCTATCGAATCCGAGAAAAGAAGAGAATACAGGGCATATGGAATCACCTTCAGCCAGTTCACCTTGAACCCGGGCTGCTCATTCTCAAGGCCGCTTCCGAATGCGACAGATATGACTGGCGTGTCAGTATATCCCGCATCAACGATAGCCTTCTTTATCATCGGAAGATAGTTGCTGGCCCTGCACTGTCCGCCGGTCTGGGTCATCGCTACCGCACATTCAGAAGGATTGTATCCTCCTTCCTTGAAAGCTTTCACGAAGTCTCCTACAACGAGTGTCGCAGGATAGCACACCTCGTTATTGGCATATTTCAGCCCATACTCAGCAGATTTTTCATCGCTGATAGGCAGACTCTCCACATCATAACCGAGTGGCTTCATAAGGGCAGGAATCAGCGGTGAAATGAAAGGAGTGAAGAACGGTATCAGTATTTTTCTGTTTCTGTGTTTATCCTCATATACAGGAGGAGTCTGACGAGTCTCAAGACGAGATGCGGCGGCATGCGAAAGAAACATGGTATCTACAAGAGACCTTACCCTCAGCTTCATCGATCCGACATTATTGATGTCGTCCAGTTTCAATAGAGTCAGGGACTTGCCTCTTTCCATCAGTATATCCCTCACTGCATCAGTCAGGAAGGCGTCAGGACCGCATCCGAACGATGTCATCTGCACGAACTGGAGATCATTTCCCTGAGCGGCACACCATTTTGCTGCCTGCAGGATCCTGTTGGTATAGGTCCATTGCGAGACGAAGTTCACCTTTGAGAGGATCTTTCCTTCACGCTGACGGACAACATCTTCAGATATGACGTTCACACCGAGGGATGCTATCATGTCGGCCACATTATGCTGTATGAGCGGGTCGCTATGATATGGCCTGCCCACAAGCATTATCGTCATCTTCTTCTCCTTGCGTGACAAGGCAAGTATTTCATCCGCCTTATCCGCCATCTGCGACTCATATTCCTGAATCGCCGCCATTGCCAGATCGAAGGCCTTTACACCCTTCTGCTCGTCCACGCCCAATGATTCCAGATATATGCAGCACTGCTTCCTGAAAAGCCTTCTGTCCTTCATTGAGAAAGTGAATGAATCAAGCGGAACGCCCGTATTCTGCACATTTCTGACAACTTCTGTATATCCGGTTACTATCGGACAGTTGTAACTGTTCTCTCCCCCGTTCTGACGGCTATGTATTACGAACGGGAAAAATATCCTGTCAACCTTCTTGTCCGCAAGATTACTGATATGGCAATGCACGACCTTTGCCGGAAAACAAAGGTTATCCGACATAACCATTCCCGCTGTCCTTTCATAACTGCCATAATCCGAATCATCGGAAAGGACAACCTCGAAACCGCATTCAACAAACAGCCTCTGCCAGAAAGGAAAGTCCTCATATATGTTCAGGCATCGAGGGATACCGATTTTCAGAGAAGCCTGCCCGTCAGGCAAAAGAGGACGGAATATCCTCTGATATTTGTATTCATATATATTTCTCCCCTTATCTGTCTTCTCTCCGGAATTGCAGAAAATCCTTTCGCATCTGTTTCCTGAATAATAGTTCCTTTCTCCCTTGAATCTGTATGCAGTGACGAGACAGTTGTTCTCACAGCCTTTGCAGCTGATGGTCTTCGATGTAAATGTCGCATTGGCTACAAGATGCTTGGGAAGCCTGCATCTTTCTATATCTACGTTCGCAGGACAATGCTCCAAGGCATAGAGAGCACAACCGTAGGCACCCATCAGTTCAGGCATATCGCTACGGCTGACCTGCGCCCCTGTCATTACCTCCAAAGCCTTCACGACAGCATCATTCCTCATGGTTCCTCCCTGCACGACGATATGCTTGCCAAGAGAAGAGACATCATTGACTTTCAGAACCTTATACAGGCAGTTCTTTATGACCGAATAAGCAAGTCCTGCCGCTATATCCTCTGCTGAATGTCCTTCCCTGAGTACCTGCTTGACCTTGGAATTCATGAACACGGTACACCTTGTTCCGAGATCGCATGGATACTGGGCACGGCAGGCTGCCGCTGCGAATTCAGATACTGTAAGACCGGTAGAACGCGCAAATGTTTCAAGAAAAGATCCGCATCCTGACGAGCAGGCCTCATTGATCTCAATGCGGTTGATCACACCGTCGCTGACATACATCGCCTTCATGTCCTGACCTCCGATGTCAAGAATGAAGCTTACCTGAGGATCGATCTTCCTGGCCGCGATGAAATGAGCCACGGTCTCGATGATGCCGAAATCCAGACCGAATGCGGCCTTGATCAGATCCTCACCGTAGCCGGTCGAACAGGCTGACACGATATTCAGTACAGTTGCGTTTTCGATGCATTTGTCGGCAAGTACTTTAAGGGCGTTCCTGACTGTTTCGACTGGTTGTCCTCCATTGGGAGAATAATGCTCAAACAGAACCTTACCTTCCCTGTCAATCACTACGACTTTAGTGGTTGTCGAACCGGAATCTATTCCCAGGAAGGCTTCCTTATATCCCTCGGTCAATTCCCCTCTTTCCATCCTGTTCTTCAAGACCCTCTGCGCCCACTTATGATGATCTTCTTCTGAGACAAACAGCGGAGCAAGCGTATTTTTCTTGGTTTCTGTGACATTAAGCCTGGTCTTGATGCCGTCAACTATATCATTCAGGTTTCCATATGCAGGAGAATGTCCGGCTGCTGTACCCAAGGCCGGCAAAAGGCTTCCGTCATCGGGAAGAATGAAATCGTCTTCTGACAGGTGCAGGTATTCTCTATATGACTTGCGAAGCGAAGGGATATAGGTCAGAGGTCCGCCGCAGAGCAGCACAGGAGGCTTGATTTCACATCCGTGAGCCAATGTCACGACTGTCTGCACGACCACGGCGCGGAATATCGAAGCTGCAATGTCTTCCTTTCCGACACCTTTGGCAATCAGATTCTGAATATCCGTCTTGCAGAAGACTCCGCAACGGGAAGCAATCGGATATGTCTTCGTTGACTTCTCTGCCAGAACACTCAGTCTATCAATGTCTTCACCAAGTATTATCGCCATCTGGTCGATGAATGCGCCGGTTCCGCCTGAACAGTTTCCGTTCATACGAAGATCCTCGGTCGTTCCATCTTCATTGAAGAAAACAACCTTTGCATCTTCACCGCCTATATCAATCATCGTGTTTACACGAAGTCCCTTATGCGCGATTGCCTTTGTTGCTGCAACCACTTCCTGGACAAACGGTATACCGCATTTTTCGGCAACACCCATACCGACAGAGCCTGTAACTGCAAGCGAAACCTCCGCCTCCGTTCCCACAACTCCGACGATCTCATCAAGAACTTCGAAAAGTACTTCATACACCCTGGCGTTATGCCTTATATATTTATGGAACAGCGCGTTACCATCACTATCCAAAACCACCGCCTTAATAGTGGTCGAGCCTAAATCAAGTCCGATTCTGTACATTTTTCCCTTGCTACGTCAAAAACTGACACTTGTGTCAAACGCAAAGGTAAATAAATTAGGGATATTCAGCAAATGGGCTGAAAGTTCCCCTGCTGAACTTGATGAGAT
>CAZMNZ010000147.1:0-5340 GCA_964567765.1 uncultured Muribaculaceae bacterium | reverse complement strand
AAAGTCTATCAACTAGTAAAACTATTTTGTTTCAAAAAATGGTGTCAAACTCCCGCGCCGCATTCGACCACTCTGCCATCTCTCCAATATGTTTCTGAAGTAGGATCTGCTCTCGATGGACACACATTCCTTTCAGAAGGGATTGCAAAGGTAGTGAAAAAATCGTTCCGTGCAAATTTTTTTTGAATTATTTTACCACGGGGGAAAGTAAAGCCATAAAAATGAATATTATTTTACACAATTTACATATATTTGTGTTTAACATTGAAATTAACCAACAAAACCAAAGTATAATGAAAAAGATTATTCTTATGATCGCAACCCTTGCAACTGGTCTGACAATGTCTGCTCAGCAGAAGGGCGAGATGAGCATCACCGGAACTCTTCTTCTTTCTGGTGGAAGCACCAAGGCTGAAATGTCTGCCAGCGGAAGCACCCAGACTTCAAAGTCTTCTACTCCTTTTGCCTTTAACCTTGGCGCCGGATTCGGATACTTCATCATGGACAATGTCGAGGTGAGCCTCGGACTCTACTACGGTCTTGACAGAGAGAAGAACGGCCACAGCACACAGGAAACCAACTTCTACGATTCAGAAAGCACTTTCACCATCAAGCCGGAAGTTGCATACTACATTCCACTTGGAAGCGACACATTCTTCTGGAAGCCTGCATTCCAGCTTGGTTTCGCATTCAGTTCTGCAAAGGAGCAGGTGAACAAAGAGACCACCAACAAACTGAAGCAGCCTTTCGGTTTCACTCTCGGACTCGACATTCTCGCGTTTGAGATCAAGCCTTGGGAGCATCTCGCATTCGACTTCAGCATCGGAGGACTTTTCTACAACAACACAAGTCTCAAGACTGAAGCAGCAGGAGTTACCTCAAGGGTAGTATCCCACAATGTCACATTCGGATTCAACAACGTATTCTCACCTACACTCGGTGTCAAATACATCTTCTAAATCCTGAACCGCATAACACAAAATCACCCGATCCGCAGATTCTTCTGAACGAGACCGGGTGATTTTTATTTCTTTTCTTCCTCTTTGGCGAAGAACTTATATTGGAAGAGCAACAGATATATCGCTCCACAAGTGACACAACTGTCAGCAAAGTTGAAGACCGCCCCAAAGAATATCTGAGGATATTCCATCCACGGGAGTTTATACTCGAACAGAGGGAAGTAGAACATATCCACAACCTGTCCGAACATGAAGGCGAATGGAGCACCCGGCATTATCGTTTCCGGCCATATCATGCCATAGAAGAAACAGTCTATGATATTTCCCAACGCTCCTGCAGTGATCATGGTCAAGCCCACTAGGACTCCGACCGGGGTCCCCGGCTTCTTTGCCAGTTTACCGATCCACCAGCACAATCCTCCGAAGAGCACGATACGGAAAAGCGATAGCAGAACCTTGCCTACAAGGCCGCCGAAGGCCATTCCGAACGCCATGCCCTTGTTCAGGACAAAATGGAGCTTGAACCAGTCTCCTAAAACGTCAATGGTCTCGCCAAGATCCATATTGGTCTTGACGAGAACCTTGATTATCTGATCGATGACCACAAGAACGGCACCGAGAATCAGAAGTCTCGTTCCCTTTGATATCTTCATAAGGGATTACTTGTTCTTGTTCATCATCTCCTTAGCCTCAACAGTAAGGGTTGCATGAGGCACGAGACGGAGTCTTTCCTTAGGGATGAGTTTACCGGTCATACGGCACACTCCGTAAGTCTTGTTCTCGATTCTGATGAGCGCAGCCTCAAGATTCTGGATGAACTTGTACTGACGCTGTGCAAGTGCACCGGCCTCCTCCTTGGAGAGGGTCATCGCACCTTCCTCCATAACCTTGAATGTAGGAGACGTATCCTCGATGTCGTTGCTCGAATCATGTGTCACGATATCGCGGAGAGTCTTATATTCCTTCTTTGCCTTTTCAAGCATCTCAAGAATGATGGCCTTGAACTCCTGGAGTTCCTCATCACTGTAACGTACCTTCATTTCAGGTGCGTTCTTCATTTCTTCTGCCATAGTATTTTAGTTTTATAGTTAATTTCTGTCAGTTTAAGATCCTTCGCCGCGCTCAGGATGACAACATGGAGCGCGCTCAGGATGGCGGCCCTGATTATCGCACCACAGATATGCGGATAGTTCCTTCATTCCATTCTACCTCTGGAGCATCTCCCGCCTCTGCCATAGGTGCTGCCTCAACCGAAAGGGCAAGAGTCTGCGCTCCCACATATCCGGCGAAGTTTGCAAGTGACGCCGCGATCTCCTCGCCTGCCTCACCGTCAGCATAAATCTTCACATTTACCTTGTCTGTCACGTCGAATCCGCTGCTCTTTCTGAGGTTCTGGATTCTGTTGATCAGCTCACGTGCGACACCTTCCTGCCTGAGTTCCTCGGTAATGGTTATGTCAAGGGCGATCGTCATAGCACCTTCTGTCGCCACAAGCCAGCCCGGCATATCCTCGGACGAGATTTCATAATCACCCTTGTTCAGAGTGACATCACCCGAAGGAAGGTTCAAGACATATCCCGTGCCAGAAGCCTCAGACGCCTGTATGCCGTTGATGACCTCCTGGGAAAGTGTGCCGAACGCTGCCGCGATCTCCTTCATCTGCTTTCCATATATCTTTCCGAGAGTCTTGAAATTAGGTTTTATCTTCTTGGTAATCAAGCCTGTGGTATCTGCAATGAACTCCGCTTCCTTGACGTTGACCTCACCGAGGATAAGACCTTTGACTGCCTCAAGCTGATCCTTCACCCTTGCATCTATCACAGGGATAATGATCTTGGAAAGAGGTTTGCGGACATTGATTTCAGCCTTGCGTCTCAATGCAAGCACCATAGATGTAGCCCTCTGGGCAAGAGCCATGCGCTCCTCCAGATCCTTGTCCACTACAGCCGCGTCATATTCCGGCATAGCCACATAGTGAACTGACTCTGACTCGCCTTCCACGAGGTCGAGGTACAGACGGTCCATGAAGAACGGAGCGATAGGGGCCGCAAGTTTGGCCACTGCCACGAGCACCTGATAAAGAGTCTGGTATGCAGAGAGTTTGTCTGCGTCCATCGTGCCGCCCCAGAATCTCTTTCTTCCAAGACGCACATACCAGTTGCTGACATGGTCGCAGACAAAGTCCTGGATCAGACGGCCTGCAGTGGTGATGTCATAGTCCTCGTATGCAGCCACAACATCCTTCACAAGAGTGTTCAGCAGCGATATTATCCATCTATCGATCTCAGGACGCTCGGACATCGGCACCGGTTCCGACTTAGGGTCGAAGCCGTCGATGTTGGCATAGAGAGCGAAGAATGAATATGTATTATAAAGTGTTCCGAAGAATTTGCGTCTCACCTCATCAACGCCGTTCGCGTCGAAACGAAGGTTATCCCATGGCTGGGAGTTGGTGAGCATATACCATCTGAGGGCGTCTGCACCGTATGTATCGAGGGCCCAAAAAGGATCCACGGCATTGCCGAGACGCTTGCTCATCTTGTTTCCGTCCTTGTCAAGAACGAGACCGTTGGAAATCACCCTCTTGAAGGCGCACTTGTCGCTTACCATGGTGTTGATTGCATGGAGAGTGTAGAACCATCCGCGTGTCTGGTCCACACCCTCCGCGATGAAGTCCGCCGTGATGCCGAACTTCTCGCTGTCGATATTACGGAGGCCTTCCTGAGCATACGGCATGGCACCTGAATCGAACCATACGTCGATCAGGTCGAGTTCGCGCACCATCTTGCGACCGCTCTCGGAAACAAGGTATATATTGTCCACGTATGGACGATGGATGTCAATCTTGTCGTAGTTCTCCTTTGACATGTCGGCAGGATCGAAGCCCTTTGCCTTCAAAGGATTCTCTGTCATGACGCCTGCTGCAACAGACTTCTCGATCTCGGCATAGAGTTCAGCCACGGAGCCTATGCACTTTGCCTCCTTGCCGTCCTCGGTCTGCCAGATCGGGAGAGGAGTTCCCCAATAGCGGCTTCTTGAGAGGTTCCAGTCCTGGATGTTCTCAAGCCACTTTCCGAAACGTCCTGTACCAGTGGACTCCGGTTTCCATGTGATGGTCTCGTTGAGTTCCATCATCCTCTCGCGTACTGCTGTAGTCTTGATGAACCACGAGTTGAGCGGATAGTAGAGCACCGGCTTGTCGGTACGCCAGCAGTGAGGATAGTTATGGGTGTGCTTCTCTATCTTGAATGCCTTGTTCTGCTGCTTGAGCATCACGCAGATGTCCACATCAAGGGTCGGAGCATCCTCCGGAAGTTCCGGATCGTATGCGTTCTTGACATATCGTCCTGCCCACTCTGCATAGTCCGCTGACATGTTGGCTGCGGCGTACTCAGGATCGAGGTCCTCGACACGGAAGAAGCGGCCTCTGAGGTCCACCTGGGCCTGAAGGTCGCCGTTGCGGTCCACCACCTGAAGGCCAGGGACGCCTGCAAGGCGTGCCACCTTGGCGTCATCCGCACCGAATGTAGGCGCTATATGCACGATACCGGTACCGTCCTCCGTGGTCACATAGTCACCAGAGATAACCCTGAAAGCACCCTCGCCAGGATTGAACCAAGGAATGAGCTGCTCATAGCTTATACCGACCAGGTCAGTTCCCTTGAGAGTTCCCTCAAGCACCTTGAAAGGAACGAGTTTGTCGCCCGGCTTATAGTCCTCGAAAGCGACCTCTGCCGCCTTTGGGTTGAAGTGGGCGTTCACCAGAGCCTGAGCCACCACATAGAGGGCAGGCTGGCCTGTGTATGGGTTGAATGAAAGCACTCTCACGTAGTCGATGTTCGGACCCACGCAGAGAGCGGTGTTTGAAGGAAGAGTCCAAGGAGTTGTGGTCCATGCAAGGATATATGCAGGAGCGCCCTCGCTGAAAAGGAACTCTGATTTCTGGTCACGCACTACCGCGAACTGAGCCACAGCAGTCGTGTCCTTCACATCACGGTAGCAGCCCGGCTGATTGAGTTCATGTGTGCTCAGTCCGGTTCCCGCTGCCGGTGAATATGGCTGAATGGACTTGCCCTTGTAGAGCAGTCCCTTGTCATAAATCTTCTTGAGGAGATACCAGAGGGTCTCGATATAGCGGTTGTCGTAGGTGATGTACGGATCGTTCATATCCACCCAGTAGCCCACGCGCTCTGTCATGTTCACCCACTCGGCAGTATATTTCATCACCTCCTTGCGGCAGGCGTCGTTATATTCCTCCACGGTGATCTTCGTTCCGATATCCTCCTTGGTGATGCCAAGCATCTTCTCGACGCCAAGTTCCACAGGAAGTCCGTGAGTGTCCCAACCCGCACGGCGGTTCACCTTATATCCGCTCTGGGTC
>CAZMNZ010000146.1:0-5418 GCA_964567765.1 uncultured Muribaculaceae bacterium | reverse complement strand
AACTTTTATTCAACTACAGACAAGAACGGTGCTTTCCGTATCAATGCTGTCACTCCTGGCGGCCCTTATACGGTAAGAGTCGAAATGTTGGGTTACAGGTCTGTAGAGTACACAGGGGTGTATGCACCTCTCGGCGAGATGATTACTGTAAATGCTGAACTTGCCGTCGAGGCTCTTGGTCTTGATGCAGCGGTGTTTACGGCAGATGCAACAGACTCAGGCATGAACCTTAACCGTGCAGGTGTCGGCACTTCCATCAGTGAAAAGACGATTTCATCACTTCCGACAGTAAGCCGCAGCATGAATGATGTCATGAAACTTACTCCTCAGGCTGTAGCGACATCCAACGGTCTTGCAGTCGGTGGCGGTAACTATCGTTCATCATATGTGACTGTCGATGGTGCTGCATTCAACAATGCGTTCGGTATCGGCTCAAACCTTCCTGCAGGTGGTGCTCCTATATCCCTTGATGCCCTCGAGCAGATGTCGGTCAACATCACTCCGTTCGATGTCCGTCACTCAGGCTTCACAGGCGGTGCCATCAATGCTGTGACAAAGAGCGGTTCCAACGAATGGCATGCCTCTGTTTACAACTACTTCAACAACGAGCAGTTGAAGGGCGACCGTGTCGGCGAGGAATCTCTTCCGCTTTCAAAGTCCCTTAACAACACCACAGGTATCACTATCGGTGGCCCTATCATCAAGAACAAACTCTTCTTCTTCGTGAATGCCGAGTACTCCCTTGACGAAACCCCTGGTTCAAGCAAGGTCGTAAGTACTGCATCCGGCCGTGTCGATCCTGACTTCGTGCCGAACACGACTGTCGTACGTCCTACCGAGGAGTTCATGAAGGAAGTAAAGGAATACCTTGCTGAGAAGTATAACTATGACCCAGGCCGTTATCAGGGCTATTCCCTCAGCACTCCTGACTGGAAGATCATGGCTCGTCTGGACTGGAACATCAACGATGATCACAGATTCAATATACGTTACAGCCAGACGATGAACAAGTATTCTTCATCTCCTTCATCTTCTGTGAACCCTATCAATCCGAATCCTTACGACAGGAACACATACGGCCGTACATCGACATACGCTCAGTTCTTCGAGAGTTCACGCTACTTCCAGGAGCAGAACTTCATGTCTCTTGCAGCCGAACTCAACTCGCGTTTCGGAAACAATGCCAGCAATGTCTTCCGTGTGACCTGGTCGCATCAGAACGAGCCTCGCAGTTTCGTAGGAGATCTTTTCCCGACTGTAGATATCCTTGAGCCTCTTGAAGACGGAACCAAGGCTGTGCTTACTTCATTCGGACCGGATCCGTTCACATACGGCAACCTGCGTGATGTGCAGACTGTAGTCGTGACCGACGAGTTCACTTACACCAAAGGCATCAACAATATCGTTGCAGGTCTCCAGTTCGAGTGGGACGACACCAAGAACGGTTACATGCAGGGCGGTGCAGGTTACTATGTATATGATTCATGGGAAGATTTCAAGGCAGGTGGCAAGCCGGCTGCTTTCGCAATCACTCATGCAAACCGCGATGACCTTCAGCAGGTATATCCAAGTTTCCAGTACATGCAGGCTTCTGCATACCTTCAGGATGAAATCACATTCAGCGATTACTTTAAGCTGACTGCGGGTATCCGTTTCGAAATGCCTTTCTATCCTACCATACCTGGCAATGAGAACAAGGAGTATCTTTCACTTGCGACAGAAGGAACTTCCATCTATGGAACTTCTACAGCAGACATGCCGAAGGCGCGTCTGAATGTTTCTCCACGAATCGGATTCAATTGGGACATCCTCAAGAACAGAAACCTTGTCCTTCGCGGAGGTACAGGTATCTATACCGGTAGAATCCCATTCGTGTGGATAGTATCTGCAGCAGGAAACAGCAACTGTCTCCAGGCTCAGTACATCGACACAGACGGAACAGGCGAGATGACTCCTGGTTTCCATAACAGCATCAACGGTATTCTGGAAGATCTCTATGGCGGTTCCTTCAAGGCTCAGGATCTCCCTGCACCTACTGCTACAACCATCATGGATAAGAATCTCAAACTGCCTTCTACATGGAAATCTTCCCTCGCTCTTGAGGGCCGTCTCCCAGGTGGCATCAAGGCTACTCTTGAGGGTATATTCAACAAGGACCTGACTTCCGTATATGTCCATAAGCTTGGTCAGACTGAAGTGGAGGGAGGTGTGCAGTTGTCAGGTGAGCCTGCAGCAAGGCCATCATGGTCATCTGAGAAGATCAAGAACTCTCAGGGAGGAACGGTAATGCCTTACTACATCACGAATACCGACAAGAATGGTTATTACTATTCTGTGACTGCAATGCTCCAGAAGGATTTCAATTTCGGTCTCTCCATGATGGCTGCATATACACGCAGTGCATCCAAGAGCGTTTCAGAAGGAGTCGGTGACCAGGTTTCTTCAGCATACAACACCATGACTTACAGTTCTCAGGGCTCGAATGTGGCTGAACTCGGCCACTCGGCATATGTGTCGCCGAACAGGTTCATCGCCAATGTAAGTTACCGTATTCCTTATGGCAGCAAGGGAGCGACTACTCTCGGATTCTTCTATGAGGGCTACAATCATTGCTATGTCGGAGGATACTCATATACAAGATTCTCCTATACAATGAATAATGTCACAGGCGACGGTGGTACGAACAACCTCATCTACATCCCTACTGACGAAGATCTCGCCGAGATGACATTCAGTGATGAGGCAAACAAGGCTGACTTCAAGTCATTCATCGAATCCGACAGATATCTCAGCAGACATAGAGGTGAATACTCTGAAAGAGGTGGCGTTGTCGCTCCTTGGCAGAACCGTTTCAATGTCAGGGTTGCTCAGGACATCAATTTCGTTGTGGCGAAGAAGCAGAATACGATCCAGCTTGCTCTTGACATCAACAATGTTGCGAATCTCCTGAATTCAAACTGGGGAGGTACCCAGCAGTTCAGTTCTGACAAGATTCTCAACTATAGCAACGGAGTATATACATTCACAAAGCCGGAGCAGAACACCTATGTAGGTACATTCTCTACTTGGGAGATGCTCCTCAGCCTCCGCTGGTTCTTCTAAAAAGCATATCCCCGGATCAGTGCAGGCACGGCTTTTGCTTTTATGTCGTGATGATATAAGTTTATAAGTACAATAACAATAACACCAGCTGACCAAACTGGTCCGGTTTATCTGGAGGGGCTGACCGATAAAGTCTGATGCGACTTTTGAGGTCGGCCTCTTTTTTATATCCGTTTCATAATGTATTAAAGCGATTTTTTGCTTAAATGACCAATAATTATGTTATCTTTGCGTAGTTATTGTACATTATAAACTTATAAATCATTATGAAACAAACACTTAAGCGTTTGCTGTGCCTTTTGTGCGCAGTGGTGTCTTTTGCCGTTTCTGCCTTCGCGCAGATTACGACATCTTCACTTGGTGGACGCATTACAGATGCTAACGGACAGCCTGTTGTGGGTGCTGCAGTCGTAGCGACACACGAGCCTTCCGGAACAGTCTATGGTGTGACCACCAACACAGACGGACGTTACGCAATCAATGGTATGCGTTCCGGTGGTCCTTACAAGGTGGAGGTTTCCTGCCTGGGTTACAAACCCCTGACCTACACTGATGTCAATCTTCAACTTGCCGAGGCTTATGCCCTGAACGGAAGTCTTCAGGATGATTCGCAGATGCTTGGCGAAGCGATTGTTGTCGCTGCCCCTGCGTCCAAGTTCGCTGCCGAGAAGACAGGTGCTGCTACCAATATCTCCAGCACTCAGATCACTTCTCTTCCTACAATCAGCAGAAGCATCACAGACGTTACAAGACTTTCTCCATACGGAGGAAACGGAATGACCTTCGCCGGTGCTGACGGACGTACTGCAAACTTCACAGTCGATGGTGCGAACTTCAACAACAACTTCGGTCTTAACGATGGTCTTCCTGGTGGTGGAAATCCTATTTCTATCGACGCTATCGAGGAAATGCAGGTGGTCATCTCTCCATATGACGTGCGTCAGACCAACTTCATCGGTGGTGGTGTGAACGCCATCACGAAATCTGGTACAAACAAGTTCATCGGTACTGCGTATGTATATCACCGCAACGAGAATATGCGTGGCAACCAGGTGGCAGGCGTAGAGGTCTCAGGCGCTCGTGACCGTGACCGCAACACCACTTACGGTTTCACTCTCGGTGGTCCTATCATCAAGAACAAACTCTTCTTCTTTGTGAACGCAGAGTACTCTCAGACTCCTTCAGTGGCTGTTCGTTGGAGAGCTTCTGAGGACGGAGTAGGAAACTCAGACAAGTACCTCTCATACTGTACGGTAGAGGATCTCGAAAGAGTGAAGGAGCATGTAAAGACCAAATATGGTTATGACACGGGCTCATATACAAATTTCCCTGCTGACGAAAGCAACCTCAAGCTCCTCGCTCGTGTAGACTGGAACATCAACGACAACAACCGTCTTGCTGTCCGTTATAATTACACCAACAACACAGGCTGGAATGGCCCTAACGCTTCTTCAATGGACGGTGGTACACGTTCGGCTTATGCACGTACATCGCTCTACTCAATGGCTTTTGCAAACTCGATGTACTCTATGAACAACCTCGTTCATACAGTGTCACTCGACCTCAACAGCCGTATCAACGAGAACCTTTCAAACCAGTTCCTCGCAACATTCTCAAAACTTGATGACATCCGTGGAACAAACTCTACCGAGTTCCCGTTCATCGATATTCACGATGGAACAGGTACAACTACACAGTACATGGCTCTCGGTTATGAGCTCTTCACATGGAACAATGCGGTTCACAACACTGTCGCTAACGTGAAGGACGACCTTACATATTATATAGGTAACCATAAGATCACCATGGGTCTCAACTACGAGTACCAGATGGCAGACAATGCCTATATGAGAAACGGTACAGGTTACTATCGTTACGAGAGCGTTGACGATTTCCTCAATGGAGCAACTCCTGAGGTTGTCTGCCTCACTTACGGTTACGACGGTGAGAAGAACCCGGCAGCCCGCGTACAGTTCCACAAGGCCGGTCTTTATGCTCAGGACGAGTGGAATGCTTCCGAGTCATTCAAGCTCACATACGGCCTTCGTCTGGACGGTCTCTTCTTCGACAATGGTGACCTTATGACAAACAACGCAATCAAGGAGATCGACTACTTCACAAAGGACGGACAGGTTCGCAACATCGATACAGGAAAGTGGCCGAACGCAAGCCTCACAGTGTCTCCACGCGTAGGTTTCAACTGGCATCTCACAGAGGACAAGAGCCTCACCCTCCGCGGAGGTACAGGTCTCTTCTCAGGACGTCTCCCTCTCGTGTTCTTCACCAATATGCCTACAAACTCAGGTATGGTTCAGT
>CAZMNZ010000145.1:0-5419 GCA_964567765.1 uncultured Muribaculaceae bacterium | reverse complement strand
TGATTACAGCTCGAGTTCGTCGATGATGCGGGTGAGACCGGCATAACGGTCGAGGGTCCAGAGGATGAAGCGGATGTCGACGCAGACGCATTTGTTGTAGTGCGGGGTGTAGAGCATGTCGCTGGCTAGAGACTCCTTGTTGCCGTCGAAGGCGAGGCCTATGAGTTCTCCGCGGGAGTTCATGACCGGACTGCCGGAGTTTCCACCGGTGATGTCGTTGTCAGTGAGGAAGTTCACATACATGTCAGACCCCGGGCCGGGAGTGCCGTCGGCATTGAATCCCCATCTGCCCCAGTCCGCCTTCCTGTACAGAAGATACTGGCGGTCGCTCAGAGTGAAGTCGTAGTCTGACGGGTCATATTTCTCAAGGATTCCGGCAGGTGTCGTCTTCCAGTCGCAGATGACTCCGTCGCGCGGCTCGAGCGGGCCTACGGTTCCGTAGGTTATCCTCATGGTGGAATTGGCATCCGGGTACTGCGCCACGCCCTTGTCCAGATACATCTGGTACAGGGCCAGCGCATATTCCTTGCGCAGGGCAGAGCGTTTCGGCTCGCCTTCTGCCGAAACAATCATATCATTGAAGTCCTTGACCTTCACATCCTGGAAGAATCTGAATGCAGGATCAGCCTTGTAGTCCTCAATCGGACGGGACTCAGCCATGAAGGCGTCCCGTCTGTTCTCACAGGTGAGCGCACTGCCATCCCACACCTCATCGGCAATCTTCCGGAAATTGCCACAATTACGGGAGAAGAGTTCCTTGTGGTACGGTCCCCACATTGCGGAGTCCACATTGGAGAAATATTGCAGAACGGCATATCCGAAAAGATCCCTCTCCACCCTCAGGTCAATCTTTTCATATTCCTTCATCAATACCGGAGGCAGTTCGTCGGTGTTTCCCGACCGGAATGACGCAATCTTGTTGATCACCCTGCTGAAACGGGTTCCTCTGACGAGGCTTTCGCGCAGATAATTCACTTCTGTCTCCGGCTTCCGCACCGCAGAATACTTCTCCCGGAGTTCATCCAGAAGCGTTCCCCAGCGTGTCTTGCGTCCGGCATCCGCCTCTATCCATTCCTGAAGTTCCTTCTCCAGAGTCTCCTTCTGCCCGACCACATCGAAGCGGCCGAAACACTCCACCTCACCGCTGCAGTACTCCTGGACATTGCTCAGGCCGAAATAATAGTCGGAATATTTGAGTCTCACCTGAGGGTCGGCATCCATCCAGCCCTTGATTATGGCCATCTGGTCGCCTCGCATACTGTTCGCGATGGGCAGTTTCAGGGTCTCGTTGAAGTCAGTTTCAAAGGAACTGCTGTAGCGGTTCGTGCTTCCGGGATATCCGATAACCATAGTGTAGTCGCCAGGCTTATATCCTTCAAGGGATATCTTTAACTTGGCTGCCGGCTTCATCGGCACATTCTCTTCCGAATACTCGGCAGGAGAGCCGTCAGGAGCCGTATATACGCGATATAGAGCAAAGTCACACTTATGCTGCGGCCACTCCCAGTTGTCAATGTCTCCGCCGAACGCAGCAGATGACACCGGCGGGGCTGCCACAAGCCTCACATCGCTGTAAACCTCATACAGAGCCATATAATATTTCGAGCCTCTCCACATGGATGACAGCCACGCATCCAGACCGGTGGCTTCGCTGTATCTCTTCTCCATCAGATGACTGAGCCTCCTCATGCCGAACGGCTTGCCCTCCATATTCAGTTCACTCTCAAGGGCTTTCACCTCGTCAGTGACATCGAGCACCCGTTTCAGGAAATACACCTTCTTGCCATTGATGTTCCTTTCCTCTTCGGAGCGCATCGCCCAGAATCCTTCTTCAAGGTAGTTGTGCTCAGGGGTGCTCAGACGGTGCACATCGGAATATGCACAGTGGTGGTTGGTGATCAGCAGGCCCTGGTCCGAGATCATGCTTCCGGTGCATCCGAACTCCAACGACACCACGGCATCCGCCACGGAGGTTCCCGGAGCATCGGCATTATAGATTTCGCGGGCAGAAAGTTCAAGTCCCCTGTCCTGCATCTTCTTCTCCAGTGCCGCATCGATCGCGTGGATCATCCACATGCCCTCGTCGGCCCGTGCCACCCCGGCACTCAGCACCACCCCTATAACAAACAATATATATACGCGAATTTTCACAAGGAATATGTTTTCAATTAATAATATTAGTTAATCCTTTGACACCGACAGGCAGAGTTTTGACTGATTTAGCGCCTGACTGTGGTCAAAACCGCTTGTTTTGCCCCTTATCGGGGACCGACAGGCGGAGTTTTAGCCGATTTAGCGCCTGACGGTCTATGTCTATAAGTAGACGACATCTCGGCTTCGCTCGACATGACAGGATCAATATCTGTATTCCGTTCCCGGAGTGCTGAACTTCAGTTTGGCAGGCACCTCCCGCACATCCTCCTTGGAGTATGTGATGGTCCAGGTCTCCATATTCAGCAGTTCCCAGATCTTGTCAGCGGTCATTGGCTCAGCATACCTCACCTGGATTGCCGACACCAGATCCTTGTTGAGGTTGAGATATATGCCTATCACCCCTTCGTGTCTTGAAAGATGATTGCTCACAAAAGGCATATTCCTGAGAATAATCGGCTTCTCATAGTTCCTGTCGGGGATTTCATATATATACTGCTTCTTTCCCTCATTCTCCTCCACACGGCTCTTGAACTCCGCCTTGAACGGACTGAACATCCTTCTGAGGAACTCCTCGACACCGATAGATGCAGTCTCCTCCTCCATATCAACGAACTCATAATTCGTCTCGATTTCCTTTGTGCCGCCTCCATGAACAGGCATGGCGAGCTTGTCCATCTCCACTACCTCCTTGAACCAATCCTTTCCGAGCTCCTCGTCCGGAGCCGCATAGACCCGAACGATCAGAGGA
Organism: uncultured Muribaculaceae bacterium; assembly: GCA_964567765.1. Classification (GTDB taxonomy): domain Bacteria; phylum Bacteroidota; class Bacteroidia; order Bacteroidales; family UBA932; genus Cryptobacteroides. The sequence continues at coordinate 2,517 of CAZMNZ010000145.1, read as the reverse complement.
CATGCCCACTCGGTTTCGAGACCATAAATCCTCTTGCCGGTCTGACGCATCTGCAGACCGAGATAGTTGATGTCCATCTTGTCGAACATGCCTTCTGTCCTGATGGTGATGACCTTGAGTGAGTCAAGTTCGTTGTGGTCAGGAGTCTGCACCCTGAACTTAGAAGGAACATATATTGCCTCCTGAATCTTTTCAGGAGTGATCACAGCCGGATTGTAAAGGATGTCCGTGGTCTTGTGAGTCACGAAGGTCTTCACGCCGTGGATTCCCTGAATCTTCTCAAGCCTTGCCTTGAATGCCATCGAACTGCCGTAGCACTTGACCGACTTGAGGCCTTCCAGTTTCACCGTCTTGAGGGAGTCCGGATTCACAAGCTGTGTCACGCTTCCGTCCTCGGCCACGCTCTCGATACCCCACTTGACATCGATTGTAGGCAGCTCGAACTTGCCTCCCGCCCACATTCCGAACGCCACGAGGGCAACTGTGAGCAGCGCAGGGGCAAAATTGCCGGCACGGCTCCGTCCGCTCTTGCGCACTCCGACCCTGAGGGCGTTTGTAGAGCATGCCGCCACACACTCGCCGCAGAGGGTGCAGTCCACAGAGTCAACCTTTCCGTTGCGGCAGCCCCTCACGTCAATATGGTATGGACAGGTCTTGTTGCAGAGTCCACAACTGTTGCAGGCGCTCTGGTCCTTCATCACATGGAGAAGCTGGAGTTTAGGTTTTGCGTGGAATATCTCCAGCAGGTAGCCCAGGATGCAGAATCCGCCGAGAAGGACGGCCCAAGGAATGTCAGCACCGACAACGTCAGCCACATAATATGCTCCGAAAAGCACTCCGATCCACATCCAGAACTTCAGTGAGTTGGAGATGGCTCCGAGCGGACATAGATAGCGGCACCAGAACATGTCGATGAAGAAACTTCCCAGAACCACAAGGCAGATTGTCGTGATGGACATCCAAAGGGTGATCTCACCCTTGAAGCCGGTTGCAATCGCATAATACGGGTCCAGATTCTTGCAGAAAAGTTCGCTGGAGTTCACTGTCATATAGAATATCCAGAACACGAGAGCATATTTCACGATTCGAAGAATCTTGTCGGGCACGGAGCCGTTGCGCACCTTCAGTCCCTTGATGCGGAGGGCCTTGCGCGCCTTGCCGAGAAGGTCCTGGACGGTGCCGACAGGGCATATATATGCACAGAACAACTTGCTGAACAGCACGATGGCCGCCACCAGGGCGATTCCCATCATCACCTGCACCGACGACATGCTGCATGGCAGCGAGTCGCGGGAGAGGTAGGTCGCAAGAGCCTGAAGGCCTCCCATCGGGCAGTATGCTTCAGGATCCACAGGCTGCTCGGAAGGGACAAGTCCTGTGATGAATACTATCAAGGCAGCAAGCACGCCCCACTGAAGGAGGTACTTCGGCCAGTTTCTTACTATGGTCGATTTTCTTGACATGTGCATGAAATTTAGTTGCGTTCTTCAATTACGTCTCCGTGATCCTTTGCCACGCACTCCTTCCACTTCTGAGTGTATCCCGGCTGTGTGATCTTGTCAGGAATGCAGTCTGTATATCCGTTTGTCACGAAAGTGCCGTCCGCGTTCTGAGCCTTCACGTTTCCGTCAATGAACTTCACCAGCAGAAGTTGCTCAAGGGCTACCCATTTGTCGAATATCTTCTGTGCGTTATCCACGGAGAACGCTGTAAGGTATTCACGCACAGATGTATATGGGTCTACAATCTTGCGCTCTTTGTCGTTGCGGCGGATCTGCTTGCGAGGCTTTGCGTCTGCCTCCTTATAGAGTCTAAGCGCCTCCTCGTCAGCCTTCACGACAGCCTCCATCATCGCGTTCTCCCATGCATCGATCTCTGCGTCCACGGTAGGGAACATGATATTGTATGCCTTGTAGCAGGCGTTTGCTACGCGGTTGGTCATCCAGAATGCTGAGGTAGGGGAATATGTGATCATGTCACCGTTGCCCACGCGGAAGCACTCAGGCACCTCGTAGGTGCATGTATATATAGGTGTGAGATATGAAGTGGCCGCATCGTCGCATCCGAACCAGTTCACACCTCCGATCTCGTCAGGAAGCCAGCCGCGGGACTGTCCCACGAACCAGAATCCTGTCTGCTGTGTCGCGATGGCCCTTTCGTTCATATAGGTCTTGCCCTCATGCTTGAAACTCATCGGCCTCCAGCGATATGGAAGGGCGTTTCCGCCTGCTCCGATATCGGTTGTCATATCCATTGGTGTTCCCTCGTAGTGGTCACGCATCACGTCGGCCACATTCTTCACGCTGATCTTGCGTGACGGCTTCACGAAGAGGGGGAATCTCTTGGTCTTGTCCCAGCCCATGGCATATTCCAGATAGTCGTCGGCGTCTTTGGTCACGATGTTGCCCATCTCGTCCTCGAAGGTGAACTTTCCGTCGCAGAGGATATTGAATGCCGCCCACGCACGGGCCTCGCATGCCCTCATTCCGCTGAAGTCGAGCGGTGCGTATGCGTCGC
>CAZMNZ010000144.1:0-5439 GCA_964567765.1 uncultured Muribaculaceae bacterium | reverse complement strand
AAGAAGGTATATGCCCATCTGGGCTGCTCAGGACTGGTTCGCGTAGACTATATCAGTTCAGAGGACGGACTGTATTTCCTTGAGGTAAACACCATCCCAGGAATGACGGCTGCCTCGCTCGTGCCTCAGATGGTAAGGGCTGCCGGTCTGGACATGACCGATTTCCTCACCACCGTCATCGAAAACTGATGAATCTCAAATCATTGATATCTCAGGGAACACAGACCATCTCCCGCCTCTATCCTGAATCAGAGGCACGGGAGATGGTTCTGACTTATTTATGCGACACTCTCGGAATCCTGAGGCATACTCATATTCTGGAGCCTGCTTATGAAGTCACTCAGGAACAGTCGGATGCGGCGGTCAAGGCTTTTGAGCGCATGGCATCAGGCGAGCCCCTGCAATATGTGACGGGGAAGGCGCCGTTTTATGGCCGCACATTTCATGTGACCCCGGCCACTCTGATTCCCCGTCCTGAGACGGAACTGCTGTGCAGGCTGGCTATTCAGTCGATTGACAGAATGAGATGCCGTGCCGGCGCAGGACAATGCGCCACCGGCCGTCCGAAGATTCTCGACCTCTGCACAGGTTCCGGCTGCATAGCCTGGACAATGGCGCTGGAACTCCCCAAGTCAGACGTGACTGCTGTCGATCTTTCGGAGGGTGCTCTCGAAGTCGCCTCCGGTCAGGATTTCGTTGAGGAAATCTCCCGTACAGGAGCCTCTGTTCCCGAATTCATGAAGGCGGATGTTCTTGCAGAACCGCCAGCCGTCCTTTCTTCCGGATCCTACGACCTCATTCTCAGCAATCCTCCTTATGTGATGGATAAGGAAAAGTCTCAGATGCGTCCGAATGTCCTTGACCATGAGCCCCATATGGCTCTGTTCGTTTCGGATGATGATCCTCTTCTTTTTTACAGGGCAGTTGCTTCGTGGGCTTCTTCTCTTCTCGCTCCCGACGGATATGGTATCGTTGAGATCAATGAAACCCTGGGCCCTCAGACGGCAGAAGTCTTCCTTTCTGCCGGTTTTACCCGTGTCCGGGTGGAAAAAGATCTCAATGACAAGGACAGATTCGTGACATTTGCACGATAAAACGTAACGTTTCAGGACGGAATTTTACCATTGAAGCCCACTTGGGCTGCACTCAGTCCGCGATTTTTGAAATTATCCGTATACTTTTTCGGTATACGGATAATTGTATTGACCTTTGCAGCAGAAAAAAGTCGTCGTATGAAGAAGATAGAATTGCTTAAGGGAATCTTTCCGTTAGTGCTGGCTGTAGTGTCAGCCTGTGAAGTGGTGGACAATGACATGGAAAAACATGTGGACACTCAGAATGACAGCAGTTATGTAGCCTTGCATGAAGTGGCCTCCATACTGTCTGCCGTTCCTTTGGAGGGGGAACATCTGCATGAGGTGCATTCTGCCGTGACCTCGTCTTCGGGGAACGGTTATGATGAGGAATATACTGTCAGGGATATGTTCTCCGTCCCAGGGAAAGGCGTGGGGGAGAGCGTGACACGTTCGACTCCGGTTTATGACAACCCCTTGAAGAATCTTATCGAAAATCATGTGCGTTCGGAAGTGTTCACGAAATCCGCGGGCGCGACAAGGAATGCAGATGATTTCCTTGATGCTCTGACGTCTTCTGACATTCAGATATACTGGCCGTTTTCGGAAGATTGGGACGGGTCGGAGTTGCCTGTAATAACCTTCGATCCGGAAGACGGATCAGAAATAAATATAGGATATAAGATAGAGGTCGATGATGATGGCTCCCGTCAGATACGTGAGATTGCAGTGGATGAGGATTTGGCGAGGAAGAGTCCGGTGTGGGTGGTCAACAGGAACGAGGATGCAGAGTACACTTCACTGGAAATACTGAGAAGGGAAGATGAGAATTGGGGAGCAGGGGGCGGTGCCATCATTCTTGAGCCTCAGTCTGTTCTTTCGCCTGCCTTTCGGTCGGATGCAGAAGCGGAGTCTGGAGGGAAAACCCTCATACTGAAAGACTTCACCATGAAGAGGAATTATGACTCATGGTTCGCAGGGGCTTCGGAATTCTTCGTAAAGGTCGGTGCCGTCGAGGATTTTACTGCAACGACGGAAGCGGAGATGAAACTCTATGTCCCGTCGGTGACTGATTTCATGATCGTGGTCAAGAGGAATCAGGTGGGGAAGCCCCAGCCGTTCAATGCAGTCCTGGTGTCCGACTGGACAGACCAGATGGTCAACTGCGCTTTCTTGATTACTGAGGATGACGGAGGCACCAGGACTGATTGGAACTGCACGGCTCTGGTCCGTATCGCATCAAAAAGTTACGGTGTGGAGATGACGATTCCGTTCAACTCCCGCGACGACATCGTCTGGCGCGGCCAGCTGGCCGGCAAATGGCTCCAGGCAAACAGCAACGTTGTCGGCCACTTCGGTGACGTGGACCTCACCTTTGAGGTGGTGGAGTATTGAGGGCCCTATGAAGCTATTCCATGGCATATCCCATTTATGCCCTCTTGTTCCGGCAGCTCTCTTGTCCCGACGTCCCGTTTGTTCCGACGTCCCGACGTCCCGTTTGGGCAGATGTACGGTGCTTTATGTATGGGGCTGTGCCGGTTGCCCCGAACTAATGCCGTACAACCGCTTGTGCATGAAATGCCCAAAACATGCATAAGCGGTTCAAAAAAAGCCTCGTTTTGCTGGGAAATCGTTACCGCTTGTTCGACTTTGCCTCAAAACTCGCATAAGCGGTGTTCTTGTTTGCGCTGACTGTCTTTTTTCGCTGTCGCTCAAACGGAAAGTCGATTAAATCGAGTGTTTTCCTCCTGCCTTTTTGATATATCATTATAAACTATTTGAATTTTAACATGAAAAAGGCGTATCACTTATGTCTCTCAGCAGGTGAAGAAGTGCTGTTCAGGAATCTTGAAGATTACAACCGAGGCTTTAACTGTTTTGCACTGGCTTTATTTAACACAGATTCTACAGGACTTGTGGAATCAGAGATGTCTACCCATTATCATCAGCTGATCCAATCTCGACATCCAGATGAATTTATGCACTGTTTCCGTCTTTCATATAGTATGTATTTCAATAGAAAATATCATCGCTGCGGAAAACTTGGAGAAAAGAATCACTACACTATGGAAGTTGTCGGGTATAATCATATGATAGCTGCGATGAGTTATGTTCTGAGAAATCCGCTGCATCATGGAGTGGCACCGATCCCATATGCGTATCCGTATTCATCTGTAAATTCGATCTTCATGGCGGAGATGGGCAAGGTGCCTGATAAAAGGGTGTTGGACCGCAGGTGTTACCATCGTTTTATCAGTAGGTCGTCTCAGATTCCGGACAAATATGTGATGAATGAAAGTGGTGTCTTTTTGAGAGAGTCTGTCCTTGATATACCTCAGGTGGAAAATTTGTTTGTTTCACCAAGGTCGTTCAATTGGCATATGACAAGAAAGTCATCTGAAGAATGGGAGTCAGAGCAGGGAAAGGACAACAATGGTCTGCCACCGATTAATCTGTCTGTGATAGAAAGAGGGATAAGCATGAATACATCTGGCGAAATGCTTATCAACGAAGTCGGAAGGTCTAATTACAGAAGGCCGTCTGATATGGATATCTGTGCAGAGATTGATGGCAATATTCTGCCAAGGTATAGCAAAGTTTCTGTATATCAACTTTCCCGACAAGAAAAGCAACAGATTGCGGAATATTTATATAAAACGCTGCATATAAGCGAGATTCAGATCAGACGCTGTCTGGTTATGTGATATTTTTCTCCACATCATAAAATTAAAAATCATGAAGAAGATTTTAGAAGTACTTCAGTGCGAAGATGGGCATTTGAGATTCAATACTGATCTTGATGTCCAGAAAGATCCGATGGCAATAATGGATCTGACAGTCAGTGCAATGTTTAGTATGGCGACCAGATTATGGGGCGGGAATGAACAGACTGTAATTGCTGTCATCAGATCTTTGTTTGTTGCAGACAGCCGTACAACCGCTTCTGCACGAAATGCCCCAAACGTGCATAAGCGGTTCAGAAAAAGCCTTGAATAAAAGTTGTAAAATATAGAAACTTTTGATACTTTTGCGATGGAGAGGAAGATTGTAACTTATGGAGGATATTTCGAAAGGTAGAGTTGGCTATAAAGATAAAGGAGAGTTATTATGCAGACAAACGATCATCAGATTAGGGATTACGACATCGTTTTGGATGCCGAATTCGGCAAGACTGGAACGCCGGAAAGAGCAAGAGCTATTGAGGAAGCATATGCTTTCTATTCCGGTCAGATTCTGCATACTGCCAGGAAAGCGGCTGGTGTGACACAGTCAGAGCTTGCAGAAAGGATCAATAGCACAAAGTCCTATATATCGAAACTGGAGAAGGGTCATGTGACTCCGAGTGCTGGGCTTTTTTTCAGCATCATCAATGCACTTGGTATGAGGGTGGAGATAGTGATGGAGACAAGTGCCGCAACAAAAACATAATTATCTGAGATATAGTTTAAGGCACCACTGAAAGAGCCGCGTTGATCAATATACAGCTATCAGATTCGGGACGACACGCTCGCCCTCATGGTCAAACTTTCTATTGTCACGAGGATGAGAAATGACTCCTGTCGTACTGGTCCACAATGCAGATGAACCGCCACCGTCAAGATTGATGGTGTCAGTCATACCTAAGAGATGACATATGTATGCAGTCTCATATATGCTGGTTCCATCAGCCGACCCCTTGAATCTTCCATCTATTACCACCAGATAAATGTTTCCGGAATCATCCGCACCTATAGCTGTCCTTGGATGGCGACGGTCATAAAACTGGGCTGAAGTGTAATGGCTTCTTATCTTGCTGCCGGTCTTCGCCTCTTCTGCCATTGCCGCCACATTATCACCATCAGCCTTGTCGCCCATCAGCACCGGCACAACAATGTCCCCGTCAAGAATCAAGAGGGGGCCGGATGCCATTACAGATTTCATTCTTCTTGACACCGCCTCATAATCCAATGAATCCGGACAATGTGCCACCACCATTTTCCTGCCTTTGCGGTCGGTGAATCCGAAGATACCGTCCACCCTGTACAGTTCCGTAGGGTGGGTATATCCAAGAATCTGCTTTCCTTGCCTGAAATAAACGCATGGAGTCAATTCCTTCACATTGAAATATCCCGCATTCATCATAAAGCAAGCACCGGTCTCCTTTCCTATCTCACTAGGCTTACCAGCCGTATCCGAAGGCCTATGGAGAATCTCCGTCCTGAAATTTCGTGCAGGATAACAGACAAAGCTCACACTCTGAATGGAATTGAACATATTGACCTGTGCATATCCCGCACGGGCACCTTTACCAAGATCTGTAATCTCCCATGGCGCATTTACAAAAGCCAGAGAGTCAGATATGCGCCCTGCATTTTGAGAGGACAGA
>CAZMNZ010000143.1:0-5461 GCA_964567765.1 uncultured Muribaculaceae bacterium | reverse complement strand
CTTTTACACAATATCACCTCATAAAGATTGCAAATTGTGGTTTTTAGGGTATCTTTGCAGGCGAAATTGAAAGTATATAAGAAATGAATCAGAAATTCAACGACGGCAGATGGAGCCGCAGAATTGATGTAGCGGATTTCGTCTACAACAACATCACCCCTTACGAAGGAGACGCATCATTCCTTCAGGGGCCTACAGAGCGCACAAAGAAGCTTTGGAACAAGTGCCTTGAGGCTCTTGAAGAAGAAAGAGCCAACGGCGGCGTACGTTCGATCGACGCAAAGACCATTTCAACAATCACCTCACACGCAGCAGGATATATCGACAGGGATAACGAACTCATCGTAGGTCTTCAGACCGATGAACTCCTGAAAAGGGCAATCAAGCCATTCGGCGGCTGGAAGGTCGTGGAGAAGGCATGCAACGAGAATGGTGTGGAACTCGACCCGGAAGTGAAGAAGATATTCACCCACTACCGCAAGACACACAACGACGGAGTGTTTGACGTATACACCGAAGAGATCCGTAAGTACAGGTCGCTCGGATTCCTCACAGGACTTCCTGACAACTACTCACGCGGACGTATCATCGGTGACTACAGAAGGCTTGCCCTCTACGGAGTGGACAGACTCATCGAGGCGAAGAAGGAGGACCTGAGAAACCTCACCGGAACAATGACCCGCTCACGCATCACTCTCCGTGAGGAGGTTGCCGACCAGATCAAGGCTCTCAACGAGATCAAGATCATGGGAAGCTACTATGGCCTCGACCTCAGCCGCCCTGCAACAAACGCACAGGAGGCTGTCCAGTGGGTATATATGGCATACCTCGCTTCTGTAAAGGAGCAGGACGGTGCTGCGATGTCGCTCGGAAACGTTTCTTCATTCCTTGACATCTACATCCAGTACGACCTCGACAACAATCTCATCGACGAGACATTCGCTCAGGAGCTTATCGACCAGTTCGTGATGAAGCTCAGAATGGTACGTCACCTCAGAATGGGATCATACAACGACATCTTCGCAGGAGACCCTACATGGATCACAGAGTCCATCGGAGGCCGTTTCACAGGCGGAAAGAGCAAGGTCACAAAGACTTCGTTCCGTTTCCTCCAGACTCTTTACAACCTCGGACCTGCACCGGAGCCTAACATGACAGTGCTCTGGCATCCTGCGCTTCCTGATGGATTCAAGCAGTTCTGCGCAAAGGTTTCAATCGACACAAGTTCGGTTCAGTACGAGAATGACTCGCTTATGCGTAAGGTCAGAGGCTGCGACGACTACGGTATCGCATGCTGCGTATCTTACCAGGCTATCGGCAAGTCAATCCAGTTCTTCGGAGCACGTGCCAACCTCGCAAAAGCACTTCTCCTTGCCCTCAACGAGGGACGCTGCGAGAACACCGGCACCGTGATGGTAGAAGGAATCAAGCCGCTTCAGAGCGACGTCCTCGACTACAACGAGGTGATGGAGAACTACAAGAAGGTACTCCACGAAGTTGCACGCGTGTACAATGAGACAATGAACATCATCCACTACATGCACGACAAGTATGACTATGAGAAGTCTCAGATGGCGTTCATAGACACCGACCCGTCAATCAACCTGGCATACGGTGTGGCAGGTCTCTCAATCGTGGCTGACTCTCTCTCTGCGATCAAGCATGCAAAGGTGACTGCACGCCGCAACGCGGAAGGCCTTACCGAAGGATTCGACATCGAGGGCGAATTCCCTATGTTCGGAAACGATGACGACAAAGTGGACGTACTTGCACGCGAGATCGTTCAGTTCTTCGACACTGAACTCCGTTCGCACAAGGTATACAAGAATGCAGAGCCTACTCTCTCACTCCTCACCATCACTTCCAACGTGATGTACGGAAAGAAGACAGGTGCAACTCCTGACGGAAGAGCAAAGGGTGTGGCATTCGCACCAGGTGCAAACCCTATGCACGGACGTGACAGCCACGGAGCTGTCGCTTCGCTTTCTTCAGTTGCAAAACTTGACTACAACGATGCAAAGGACGGTATTTCAAACACCTTCTCCATCGTGCCTAAGTCTCTCGGTCCTACAGATGAGGACAAGATCGACAACCTCATCACAATGATGGACGGCTACTTCACAAAGGGTGCGCACCACCTCAACGTGAACGTGCTCAACAGGGAGATGCTTGAAGACGCAATGGAGCATCCTGAGAAATACCCTCAGCTGACTATCCGTGTTTCCGGATATGCCGTGAACTTCACGAAGCTCAGCCGCGAGCATCAGCTTGAGGTAATCGCGAGAACATTCCACGAGTCATTATAATGATAAAGGTACATTCTTACGAATCAATGGGAACATACGACGGGCCGGGACTCAGGCTCGTCGTATTTCTTCAAGGCTGCCCGTTCCGCTGCCTGTACTGTGCAAACCCTGACACCATCTCCTTTGACGGAGGCAAACCGACCGAAACAGAGGACATCGTCAGGATGGCAGTAAACCAGAAGCCGTTCTTCGGAAAGAAGGGAGGGGTGACATTCTCCGGAGGTGAGCCGACATCGCAGGCCAAGGAACTTCTGCCACTTGTAAAACGTCTTCATGAAGAAGGCATCAACGTATGCATCGACACCAACGGAGGAGTGTGGAATCCGGCTGTGGAGGAACTGCTCAAGGAGGTGGATCTGGTCCTGCTCGATATCAAGCAGATAAATCCCGCAAGACACGAAAGTCTCACAGGCAGGAGCAACACGCAGACATTGAAGACGGCACAATGTCTTGAAGATACAGGAAAGCCGTTCTGGCTCAGATATGTCCTTGTCCCCGGGATCAGCGATTTCGAGGAGGACATCAGGACACTGGGAGAGCACTTCAAGGACTACAGGATGATACAGAGAGTGGAGATCCTTCCATATCACACCCTGGGTATCCACAAATACGAGACGCTCGGTCAGGAATATGCCCTGAAAGGCATCCCTCACAATACTCCCGGACAACTTCAAAGAGCCGAAGCACTCTTCAAGGAGTATTTCGACTGCGTCATAATCAATTAATACGACTGTTATGGTCATCAGGCCGTAACTTTTTTATATTTGCGGTTCAAACTTAAACTATCGTCACATGCTGAGAAAAATCAGAATCATTCTGGCAACTATATTCTTTGTCGGAGTGACACTTCTGTTCCTTGATTTTACCGGGGCACTTCACACCTGGCTTGGCTGGATGGCCAAGGTTCAGTTCCTGCCGGCTGTTCTTGCTGTGAATTCCGGTGTGGTCGCCGCACTTGTGTTCCTCACACTGGTCTTCGGAAGAGTATATTGTTCCGTAATCTGCCCGCTGGGCATAATGCAGGACATCTTCTCATGGTTCAGAGGAAGACTTAGAAAGAAGGACAGGTTCCGATTTTCCTGTTCCCCTGCAAAGAATTGGCTGCGATACACCCTGCTCGTGCTTTTCGTTGCCGGACTCGCCCTGGGAGCACATACAGTAGTTCTCTTGATTGCTCCTTACAGCGCATACGGCAGAATTGCAGCCAATCTGTTCGCTCCTATATATCAATGGGGCAACAACCTTCTCGCATGGATTGCGGAAAGGGCTGACAGTTATGCATTCTACAGCGTGGATGTGTGGATCAGATCCGCCTCAACATTCGTTGTCGCTGCCGTCACTCTGGTGGTGATCGGAGTACTTGCCTGGAGAAACGGCAGGACATGGTGCAACACGGTCTGCCCTGTGGGAAGCATCCTGGGCGTCTTTTCCCGATACAGCATGTTTGCTCCCGTGATTGACACAGATAAATGCAGGAACTGCGGACTCTGCGGAAAACGGTGCAAGGCATCGTGCATCAACACGAAGGAGCATAAGATTGACTATAGCAGATGCGTCGCATGTATGGACTGCATGGACACCTGCAAGGACGGAGCCGTGAAGTACAGGTTCAGATGGGTCAAGGATTTCTCTGCCGGCACAGAGAAGGCCAAGGGTTCCTCTCAGAACGGCAGTGCAGCAGACCAGGGAAGAAGGGCCTTCCTCCTGTCAGGCGCCATTGCAGGAACTGCTGTTGCAGCAAAGGCACAGGAGATGAAGGTGGACGGAGGACTGGCAACCATAAGCCGTGCTGACAAGCCTGAAAGGCAGACACCGCTCGTGCCGGCCGGCTCACTAAGCCTGAAGAACTTCTCCGACCATTGCGTTGCCTGCCAGTTATGCGTCAGCGCCTGTCCGAATCACGTCCTCAGACCTTCGACCGACCTGCACACACTCATGCAGCCGGAGATGTCCTATGAACGCGGATATTGCCGTCCGAAGTGCACGACATGCTCGGATATATGTCCTGCAGGAGCCATCCGCCCGGTAAGCGTGGAGGAGAAATCTTCGATTCAGATCGGACATGCCGTGATCAACCTTGACCTTTGCGTCGTGAACACAGACGAAGTCAAATGCGGAAACTGTGCCCGCCACTGCCCTGCCGGTGCAATCAGGATGGTCCGCAAGGATCCTGAGAACAAGGATTCGCTCATGATTCCTACGGTCAACGAAGAAAGATGCATCGGATGCGGAGCATGCGAGAATCTCTGCCCTGCAAGACCGCTGACCGCCATCCATGTGGAGGGACATGAAGTGCATAGATACTTATAAGAGAAATGACTATGGAAAAGAATATAGACAGAAGGGAATTCATCAGAAAGTCCGGGGAAGCGGTCCTGACGGCAGGATGCATCGGGACATTGGCAGGATTGGCGGGGAGGAGTTCCGTCGCATACGCCAAGGATGAAAGAAGGGGGGCCCAGGATGAGAACGGTGCAGCAGGAAAAGGCGGCATGACATACAGGACAAGCAACATCACGGGAGACAAGGTCAGCATTCTGGGCTACGGCTGCATGCGCTGGCCTATGGTCAAGGACGCAGATGACAAGGACATCATAGATCAGGAGGCTGTCAACAGGCTGGTGGATCATGCACTGGAAAACGGAGTGAACTATTTCGACACATCTCCGGTATATCTTCAAGGCCAGAGTGAGACTGCCACAGGAATCGCTCTGAAAAGGCACCCTCGCGAGAGTTATTTCATAGCGACCAAACTCTCCAACTTCAGCAACCATAGCAGGGAGAACTCCATGCTGATGTACCGCAAGTCATTCGAGAATCTCCAGACAGATTATATAGATTATTATCTTCTCCACTCCATCGGGGGTGGCGGAATGGCAGCGTTCAATGCCAGATATGTGGACAACGGCATGCTGGACTTCCTGATGGAAGAACGCAAGGCCGGACGCATAAGAAATCTGGGATTCTCCTTCCACGGCAACACCGACAGTTTCGACGAATTCCTGAAACTGCACGAGAAATATCACTGGGACTTCGTGCAGATCCAGCTGAACTATATGGACTGGACACATGCCGGTGGCAGAAATGCCAACGCCCAGTATCTGCAGGCAGAACTTGACAAGAGAGGAATCCAGTCAGTCATAATGGAGCCTCTT
>CAZMNZ010000142.1:0-5468 GCA_964567765.1 uncultured Muribaculaceae bacterium | reverse complement strand
CACAAGAAGAGAAAGTAATTTTCTCGCAGTGTCTGCCATTTTAGCAGTCTGCTAAAGAGAGGCTGACCTGGGGGTCGGCCTCTTTAGTTTTGAAGAAGCCAATGTTATGGAGTCTGTAAAAGATCTGATTGTTGACGTAAGTACAACGGAAGTCTCGATCGCACTGATGGAGAACCACAGGCTGATCGAGCTGAACAAGGAGTCCAGCCAAGGGCACAGTTATTCCGTAGGTGACGTGTACCTCGGAAAGGTGAAGAAGATTCTTCCGTCGCTCAACGCTGCCTTCGTCGACATCGGAGACGAGAAGGAGGCATTTGTCCACTATCTGGATCTGGGACTGTACTTCGAAGCCTTTGACGAATTCGTCAGGAGAGTCAATCCCAACACAGATGCAAAAGGAATCTACAAGCACATCAAGCCCGGCAAGATCCTAGAAAAGGAAGGCCGTATCGAGAATGTGCTGACTCCTGGACAGATGATCATCGTCCAGATCGTCAAGGAACCGATTTCGACAAAAGGGTCACGACTGACTGCAGAGATTTCATTGGCAGGACGAAACGTCGTACTGCTGCCCTTCGCGGAGAAGGTCAGCGTATCCCAGAAGATCTCCTCGCGTGAAGAGAAGAGGAGACTTGAGACACTTGTAAGGAGCATCCTCCCTAAGAACTACGGAGCGATCATCCGCACAGCAGCCGAAGGCAAGAATGCCGCCGTGCTCGATGCTGAGATCATATCCCTGATAGACAAATGGGAGAATTCCTGGAAAAAACTGGCTAAATCCAAGGGAGTCCAGCTGCTGTTCACCGAATACAGCAAGACCACCACAATCCTGAGGGATCTGCTCAACGACTCGTTCAACAACATCTATGTCAATGACGAGAACATCTACGAGGAGATCCGCAAGTACATTTCACTGATTTCGCCGGAGCAGGAGAAGATCGTCAAGTTCTACAAGGACAAGGCGCCTATCTTCGACCACTTCGAAGTCACGAGACAGATAAAGAGTTCTTTCGGGAAGGTGGTATCTATCAGGCAGGGGGCATATCTTGTGATAGAGCACACAGAAGCATTGCACGTGATAGATGTGAACAGCGGAACCCGCACCAAGAACAAGGAGCAGGAGCAGAACACATTCGACGTCAACTGCAACGCAGCCGAAGAGATCGCCAGACAGCTCAGACTTCGGGACATGGGAGGCATCGTAATTGTGGACTTCATCGACATGGATTCCAACGAGCATAGAAATGCCCTCTACAAGAAGATGCAGGAGCTTATGGAGTCCGACCGGGCAAAGCACAACGTGCTGCCGCTGACCAAGTTCGGGCTCATGCAGATCACCCGGCAGAGGGTACGTCCGGCAACCGAGATCAGCACCCAGGAGGTGTGTCCGGTGTGCAACGGTACCGGAAAGATATCGTCAAGTGTCGTGATAGACGAAGCCATCGAGAGACGACTCGCCTATTATGTTCAGGAAAAGGGACTGACAAGCCTGACTCTGAAAGTAAGCCCTATTCTTGGGGCATACCTGACCAAAGGTCTGTTCACATCCATTCTGGGACGCTGGAAAAAGAAGTACAGATGTAAGATCGAACTGGTGGAGATCACCGATTTCACCGTCTTGCAGAATGAATTCTACAATGAGAAAGGTGACAAGCTTGACTAGCTTGTCACCTTTTTGATTTCATATCCTCATTATGGGGCTGATTTGAGGATTTGAGCAGATTTTTTGCCTTCTAATCCTCATTATCGGGCTGTTTTGAGGATTTAAAACCAACAACAGCTTCCGAAACGACGTAAGTGCTGCCACCTATGTATATCAGAGGGGATTCCTCCTGAGATGACAGGCGGAAAGCAATTTCAAGAGCCTCGGCCACACTTGGAGCCACGTGCACATCACCGGACGGACGCCCTGATTCCAGACAATGTGACAGATATTTTTCCCGGATCTTCTCTGCAGGAAGGGCTCTTTTGGAATCCGCCTGGGTGAATACGTACACAGCATTTTCAGGGAGAAGATGCAGCACGGCGTCAACATCCTTGTCGGCAACCGACCCATAGACCATGATCAGTTTCGAGAACTTTCCGGAATCCACCATCCGGGAGAGCTGCGCGAAATTATATTTCAGTCCGTGCTCATTGTGACCTATGTCGCAGATGGTGAATGGATTGTCGGAAAGTTTTTCCCAGCGGCCATGGAAATCCGTGCGGGCGGCTGTGTGGACAAGAGCATCGGCCACACGGTCACGGTTTTCCAGAGAAAGTGTTCCAGGTACCTCGGAATTTTGGGGTATCTGGAACACTTTTGCGTGAATAATGTCGCCGACCACATCAAGCGCCGCCAGGACGGTGCGGAGATTCCTGCGCTGATATTCTCCCTGAAGGTCCATCGCAGCAAGAATCTCCTCATGACGGTCCCAGAGAGTCGGCTGGACCTTGTCAGCAAAAGTGAGCAAAGACATGATCCGAGCACGGTCACCCATATATTCCGTCTCTGAAAGATTGGTATATAACACTTTACGCTCAAAGACAGCATCGATTTCCGGTCCGCTCTCCCCCACCACGACAGGCACCCTCGGCTTGATGATTCCGGCCTTTTCGAAGGCGATCTCCGGGAGGGTTTCGCCCAGCATGTCACAATGGTCTAGACCAATGTTTGTTATGACACTCAGGACAGGAGTCACGATGTTCGTACTGTCCAGACGGCCGCCAAGCCCTGTTTCCAGAACTACGATATCGACCTTTTCCGAAGCGAACCAGTTCAGGGCAAGCAGTGTGGTGATCTCGAAGAATGACATGTCCAGATGGTCGAATGTATCCTGCCACTGATGGATGAAATTCCAGATGTATTCCTTGGAGATCAGACGGCTTGAAGATTCCGACACAATCCGCATCCTCTCACGGAAATCCAGAATATGAGGAGAGGTATAAAGTCCGACCTTATATCCGCAGGAAGCCAGCACAGATGTCAGCATGTTCGAGACGGACCCCTTTCCGTTAGTGCCTGCCACATGAATTATCTTATATCGGCGATGCGGATGCCCCATCATCTGGTCTGCAAACTCCATGTTCGCGATTCCCGGCTTATATGCACCTGCCCCCACCTTCTGAAAGGACGGGAAACGGTTGAAGAGCCTTCCGATGAGTTCCTGATATGCTTCTTCTGAAAAAATCTTCTCCATAAGGACAAAAAACGCTTGTTGAATGCGCAAAAATACGTAATTTTACCAAGTTTAGCCTAAAATCAAGTGATTTATGAAGGAAAACGAGAATGCATTACATTCAAGGTATGTCATCGACGGCACTGTAGGTGAGGCAACTCCTGCAGAACTTCTGAACGAATGTATGGAATATCCGTTCGAGGAAGATATCGCGACGTTGCAGTTCTGCGACATCGTGGACGAGACCATAGAGCCGCCTCTTTCCGCACACTCTTATGACAGTTCGAAAATTCAGGAATATATAGGCCTGACCTCCACAGGAATCGGATCGGAACGTCCGTTCAGGATGCTCTATCCGGGCCATTTCACCAGACTGCAGATTGCACAGGCACTGATCGGAAGAATATGGAGCAAGGGACATTTCAAGCTTGGCAACCTGAGGCTGTGGGCACAATGGGAGTGGGATTCCAGGCCGGTCGGCAACATGGCTGCATTCTATTCAAGCATTTCTGATGCCAGCGACTATATTTACGGACTGGGGGTGAAACTGACCGACTACATATTCATGGAGACCGACGGAAGAAGCAGTGCCAAATTCTATGCATGGCTGCCGGAAGAAGATCCCGACGAGGACTGCGCAGACGACCAGATGCATGAAGTTCCTGCTGTCCTACCTCATCACAACATCCTGTTCAAGGCTCCGTATGAGAGTTCCCATCCATGGATAAGCGAGGAGAGGATGTGTCCCAGGGCTATTGTAGACGACCCGGACAGCAGTCTTATATTCATACCTTTCGACCCGTGCGGATTCAAACTTGGAGGTTCGCTTCTGGCTGAACTGACAGGTCACGAGGGAGGTGCTGCACCGAGCATCCAAGACCCGGACTATTTCATTGACTGTTACGAAGTTGTGAGGGAACTCATAGAGGATGGGGTGATCATGTCGGGAGTAACCGTGGGAGACGGAGGTCTTGCCGCAGCCGCCCACACCTTGAGCCAAGGCAAAGGAATAGATCTGGATATCGGAGGTCTCGCGGCCTCATATCAGGAAAACGAGACGATGAAGATCCTGTTCGGAGAAGTTCCGGGAGTCCTGTTTCAGGTGAGCAGCCTCGACTACGACTACATGGACTCGCAGCTCATACTTCAGGATGTGGCATATTATCCTGTAGGAAAGCCTTCTGACGCCCATTCGGGGGTGACTGTAAGCCAGTCTTCGAAAGCCGACGTATCAGACATTCTGGCAGCCCTTCTCGCCCAGGCTAGCGAAGGGGAAGATTAGTGAAGACGAATGCCATAAATTCGAGTCTGAGAATTGCGGATTTTTGAATAAAAATCATTAAATTCGCGCTGGATTTTTGACAAAATAGAAAGGCAATATTTTCCATCCGCATCACAAGATTATATAATTTATTACTAATCAAATACTTACAAAGTTTATGGAATCTAACAAGAAACGAGTGTATTGCTTCGGCGGCAAAACTGCCGAGGGTAATGGCACTATGCGTGAACTCCTCGGCGGTAAGGGTGCAAACCTCGCCGAGATGTGTACTCTCAACATTCCTGTTCCTGCAGGTTTCACAATCACAACCGAATGCTGCACAGAGTATTATGAACTCGGTGGCGGCTACAACGACGCGCTCAAGGCTGAGGTAGCCGAGGCCCTCAAGAAGACTGAGGGAATCATGGGTATGAAGTTCGGTGACAAGGAGAACCCTCTCCTCGTATCCTGCCGTTCAGGTGCCCGCAGTTCAATGCCTGGTATGATGGATACTATCCTCAACATCGGTCTCTGCTCTGAGACTATCCCTGGCATGATCGCAAAGACAAACAACCCACGTTTCGTATATGACGCATACCGCCGTCTCATCATGATGTACTCTGACGTCGTTATGGAGAAGGCTGAGGGTATCGAGCCGGCAGACGGCCAGGGTATCCGCCAGCAGCTCGACAGAATGATGGAAGATCTCAAGGTTGCCAAGGGTTATGCTTCTGATACAGACATCACTGCCGAGGAGCTCCAGGACCTCTGCGAGAAGTTCAAGGTTCGCGTGAAGGAAGTTCTCGGAACAGAGTTCCCGGATTCAGCTGAGGCTCAGCTCTGGGGATCTATCGGTGGCGTATTCAAGTCTTGGAACGGAAAGCGCGCTATCGCATATCGTCGTATCGAGGGTATTCCAGACGAGTGGGGTACTGCGGTGAACGTACAGTCAATGGTGTTCGGTAACATGGGTTCTACATCAGCAACAGGTGTGGCATTCTCACGTAACCCTGCAAACGGTGACAACAAGTTCTACGGCGAGTGGCTCA
>CAZMNZ010000141.1:0-5476 GCA_964567765.1 uncultured Muribaculaceae bacterium | reverse complement strand
ATTCGAATATTTATCAAGTGTTTGTAAATTTGCACCGTTTTATGGTGAATGCAGACTTTTCCGTCGTGCATTTGAAAAGGGAATCCGGTGCAAGTCCGGAACTGTGCCCGCAGCTGTAAGTCCGTTATAAGATCAGGAAATCATCGCCACTGCCCTTGGGCGGGAAGGCTCCTGACCGGGACAAGTCAGAAGACCTGCCATGACATTTCAACCGAAGATGCCCGGGGTCAGGTGTCCTTATGGTTTGCATTATGTTACTGGAAGTACTCATTTCCATATGTTGTGTGGCATTTTCATGCGACACGCTGGACGTGGCGACGGTATCTGCCCCAAGGCATGCCGCCGTGACATCAGTTGCACCTGTTGTCTCCATATCACGCGCCAGGATAGAGCGGATGGGAGCAACGGATCTTCATGAAATCCTCAAGCAGGCACCTGGGGTGTCCGTCAGGGACTATGGAGGAATCGGAGGGCTGAAGACGGTGTCAGTCAGGAATATGGGAGCAGCCCATACGGCCGTCAATTATGACGGGATCCCTGTCTCTGATGCCCAGAACGGCCAGGTGGACATATCCCGTTTCGACCTTGAGGATGTCGCTCTTGCAGAAGTGACGATAGGCATGACAGATGATATATTCCGCAGTGCCAGACAGATGACCTCAGCCGGAATCCTCTTTGTGGAAAATTGTCATCCGTGGGCAGATTCGGCAATGACTGTCATGAAGGCAAGGATGAGAGCAGGATCGTTCAACACTTACAGTCCTTATCTCTCCGTGTACAGACTGTTCGGAAAGAAATATGCCTTGAAGACCTCTGCAAAAGCGACTTTCAGTGACGGTGATTATCCTTTCCTGCTGCATAACGGGAGTATCACCAGTATCGAGAAGCGGGAAAACAGCGACGTCAGGTCGGGAGGAGGAGAGATTGACTTCCATGCAGACTGGGGAGGCGGAGGAAGGCTCAAGGCAAAGGCCAACTGGCACGAAACCGAAAGGGGACTGCCCGGCCCAGTTGTCCTCTATACGACAGCAGGCACAGAGAGACTGCACGACAGGAACGTCCTGTCCTCAGTGATGTACGACAAGGAGATCGGCAGTAAATGGCTCTTCCACGCTGACGCCGGCTTCTGTCATGCCTTCACTCATCATATGGACACAGCACCGGTCTATACGGCGACGCAACACAGCAGGTACAGGCAGAATGAGTATTCTTCAGCAACCAGAGCACAGTTCAGTCCTTCATCAGAATGGAGATTTGTACTGGCAGAGGATTTCTTCATAAACGACCTTGATTCGGATATTCCGGAATGTCCTTTTCCGACAAGATTCACCTCCGTGAGCGCTCTGTCCGGCGAATATGCGGGCAATAAGTTGAAAGTCAATGCCTCGGTCGTGGGTACTGCCGTTATCGAGAAAGTCAGGACAGGGGAGAGTCCGGATGACCTTTTCAGACTGTCTCCCATGGCCGGATTGAGTTGGAATATTCACCCTGACCTGTATCTGCGGGCAAGCATCAAGGAAGGATTCCGCGTCCCGACCTTCAATGACCTGTATTATGCCAGGGTCGGTAACACCGCTCTCAAACCGGAGACAGCGCATATGTCGGACCTGGGTGTCACGTGGTCGGAAAATCATTCGAAATGGTCATTTGACGCTACTCTGGACACATATTGGAATCTTGTCCGGAATAAAATCGTGGCTACCCCCACAATGTTCATATGGAAGATGAGAAATGTCGGAAAGGCGCTGATGTGCGGTCTTGACCTGTCTGCTTCAGGCTTCTGGCGTATCGCAGAATGGCTCAGAATTCACGCTGACGGCAATTATTCACTTCAATACGCCCTCGACGTGACAGATCCTGAGGCGAAGAATTTCCGACACCAGTTGCCATATACTCCACGTCACACCGGCTCCGCCCATCTGGCTTTTGAAACCAGATGGTTCACAATCTCATACAATATGACCTCAGTAGGCAGAAGATATTCAAAAGGACAGAATATCAATGCCTATATGATGGAAAGATTCTTCGATCACGGAATATCTCTCAACAGGACATTCATATTCGGGAAAGGGGATTCATGCACGCTACATGTCAGCCTTGAAGCACTGAATCTGGGCGGCGTCAACTACGAGATAATAAATTATTACCCTATGCCGGGAAGATATTACAGGATTACGTTAAGACAGGATATAAATCTTTAGATCATATAATTATGAGGAAAACATTATCAATCATTGTATTATCATTGATAGTACTATCGTCATGCGAGCGCATTGGATACGACGGAGAAGAGAAGTCCGGGACTTCTGGGACCTTTATTCTCAATAACGGCACCTGGGGAGGAAACGACTCGGAAATATGCATTTTCAACCCTTTGGACGGAAGATGCTACCCTGACGCCTTTTCATCTGCAAACGGACAGAAACTCGGTGAACTTGCGCAGGATATCCTGAGACTGAATGACGAAGTCTATATTGCGGTGAGCGGTTCTCAGACCATATTTGTAACTGACAAGAACCTGAAGATCAAGACCAGAATAAATGCCGAGCATGATGGTGCAAGGCTGTCACCACGGGCATTGACTACGGATGGGAATAAGATCTATGTATCTTATCATGAGGGCTTTGCGGGCGAAATATCGCCGGTAGACTACAGCCAGAGGCTCACTCAGGTCGGACCGAACCCGGAAGGCCTGGACATATGTGGGGACATGCTCTATGTGGCAGACTCAGGTGGCATGTCGTTTCCTGCCTACAACACTACCGTTTCACTGGTTTCGCTGCATGATTTCAAGAGAGTTGACACATTATCAGTCAGTGTCAATCCTGTCAAGATAGAGGCGTACGGCCATCGCGTCTATATTTTCAGTTATGGAGACTATGCCTCAGTTCCACCTCTGCTTCAGGTCTATGACACAGCGGACGGAAGCCTGAAGACTCTTGAATACGACTCTGTAGGTTCTATTGCAAAAGGGGAGGACGGGATATTATATCTGCTGTGCAGCGGATACGATGAGAACTGGAATCCGCTTCCGGGAAAAGTGCTCATGCACGACATGAAGTCCGACGCCTCTTTGGGAGAATTCATAACGGACTGTACGGAACTGCCGGATGCATATTCGATCTCCGTTGCGGCAGACGGCAACATATATGTGGGCTGCTCCGACTACATGACGACAGGAGAAGTCTGCGTATTCTCGAAGGAAGGCAGACTTCTCCATAGATTCGATTCAAACGGCTTCAATCCTATTGCCGCAGAATAGGCTTTATTTCAGGACTTTAAGGATAATCTTCCTGGCGGCATATTCCTCAAGCATCTTGTTGAGCCTGATGATCTGCAAAGGTCATATCTTTAACCCGGATTTTCAAGAAATAGTCTTTTTGCATTGGGAAATTTATGTACTTTTGTAGATTTATGAAAATACTGGATGCCATCTTCTCTGGCACCACATATCAGATCGAGATCAATTCAGAAAGAAGTTTCCAACAGTCGATGTATATTATAATGGAACTTCTCGGAGAATATGTAGAAGCAGAGCGTCATACAAGCAATGGAAGGATTGACTTATTGCTTCAGACAAAGGATTACATCTACATCGTTGAGTTGAAGATTGACAATACTGCGGATGCTGCATTGCAGCAGATTGAGGAAAAGGGATATGCAAGACCGTTTGTGAATGATTCGAGAAAGATATTCAAGATAGGTGTAAGTTTCTCAACAGAGAATAGAAGGATAGAAGACTGGAAAGTTTCTGAATGATAATAGATTGTGCTCGGTCAGTCGGTTTGAAAGCTGGCACATGTCGAGCATCGAATACTTCTGTCCTTACTTGCCTTGAGCGGAATCATTTACCTCATATCCTGCCGCACCTGGAAGCAGTTCTTTACTTTCAGCCTGCACGCATCCTTTATCCTCATACTTGCAGGAGCACTGATTACTCATATTACAGGTAAACAGGGACATATGCATATCAGGACAGGAGAGGCTTTGGCTGCCTATGAAACGGCAGATGGAGTTGCTGAATCATTGCCGTTCACGGTATCACTTGATGAATTCAATCTTGAATACTACAAGGGTACATCCGCTCCGATGGACTATATAATTATTCTTCTGAAGAATCCGATCAGTGATTTGATGAAATTTGTGTTTGCCGTGTGGTCCTTCGGGGTGGTATAAGCGATGCCATCCGAACAATTGGCCGTCAGTCCCATCTTTGATGCTTCCGTAAGAAATGCCTTGGCATAGGTAGCATCAGGAAAATTCTGTTGGAAATCAACTGTGAATGTGTCTCCGACCGACATCATCTGCAGGCTGATTCCCTTTGTGCCGCTGCTATATACATGGATGGATTCGATGTATTTCTCTGCATCACCCATATTCGCCCTTCCAGTGTAACTGCATATGAATGAGTTTATCGGACGAGAAGTGAAACCGGATACCGTTTCGACCTTCTTTTCGTAACTTCCGAGTGAATCCAGCATATCCGACATCATCTTCATCACGCTTGCGCTGCATCGTGCAGAATCAGTTTCTTTCTGCTTGGCAATCAATGACCTGAAATGCGTACCTAACTCTGTCATGTCCATTTCCTGCTCAGCCGCTCCATATGGCAGATAAATCGAGGAAACGCAGTTCCTGAAGGTGTTCGGAAGCCCGATGCTTTCCCTCCAGTCGCAGCTCATGCTGCAAAGGATCTGCTCTACAGCGTCAGGATTTACAGACTTTACACCCTTCTGCATCAGGATGGTCATCAATATCGCGGGAGTGTAATTGTTTGCCTTGCAGACTTTCATTACCTTATTGACATCGAATGTCATCTCGTATCTCCAGCTCATGCCGCCAGCCTCCTCACCATTCTGCACTTCCGGTATTGCAAATGCTGTTCTGTCAGCCACATAGACCTTTGACTTGTCGAACTCAAGATTACCGTCATTTACCGGATCGGCAGTCTCTCCTGGAAGCATTCCTTCTCCGACCAGTCTTACATCCGGAATCCTGACGTTATTGTGAGGATACTTGAAGTTCAGATAGTAATAAAGGAGAGTCTTGATAAAGAGCATGATTCCTCTTCCGTCACACATTGCGTGATGGAAAGAAATAAAGATACTGTTCTTATGGAATGTGATGTCCAGCAGATTGTTTGAAGTGGTACTTCCGCCAAGCGGACGCAGTTTCCTGACCCGTGCCGGTGGGGGACTGACAATGTTTTCACACAGATACACACTGCCGTCTATCGTCTTGAAACGACTTTTGAAATATGGATATCTCTTATATGCCAATCTGGCCGCCCTCTGTATGCAGCTGTGATTGACGTCGCTTTTCATTCTTATTTCAAAGACTTGGCTTTCTGTGCCTTCCTTACGATATAGAAAGGTTTCTCCAGCTCTTATCTTCATTCTGAATCTTCTGCTCATTGTCTGAATTATAATGTTCCCCTTTGTTTGGACAGGGGTTAAGTCCTCTTAAGTTAAATCCT
>CAZMNZ010000140.1:0-5476 GCA_964567765.1 uncultured Muribaculaceae bacterium | reverse complement strand
GGGTAAGCATCATAGCGAGATGCTCCTTCTCGCGCTTCTGGTCTGTATTGAGAAGGCTCATATAACCCTCACGGCCGCCCCAGAACACATAGTTTGTTCCGCCGAGTTCGATGGTAGCGTCGATTGCGTTCTTGATCTGAACAGCAGCACGTGCAACCACGTCGAAATCAGGGTTAGTAGCGGCACCGTTCATATATCTCTTGTTGCCGAATACATTTGCTGTTCCCCAAAGAAGTTTGATGCCTGTCTGAGCCTGCTTCTCCTTGAGATATGCAACGACTTCCTTCAGACGAGCCTCATACTCTTCAACATTCGCTCCCTCATCAACGAGGTCAACATCGTGGAAACAGTAATATTCGATTCCCATCTTCTGCATAAACTCGAAACCGGCGTCCACCTTGTCCTTTGCAGCCTGAACAGGGCACTCGGCAGTATTCCAAGGGAATGACTTAGTGCCGCCACCAAACTGGTCAGCGCCCTCTGCACAGAGTGTATGCCACCATGCCATTGAGAACTTGAGCCACTCGGCCATGGTCTTGCCGAGGACTACCTTGTTTGCGTCATAATAGCGGAAAGCCATAGGGTTTCTGCTGTCCTTGCCTTCGAAACGGATCTTTTCGATTCCTGGGAAAAATTCTTTTGTTGCCATAGTATTATTATGTGTTATAGATTTGATTTCCAAAGTTCGTATGCATCGGTATATTCCTGAGTATGAGCAGGTTCGATGACAGCGAGTCTTTCAAGGGTCGAGAAAGCCTCATTGTTGTCCTTATATATGCCTGCGCCGATTCCGGCTCCCTTTGCGGCTCCGACCGAACCGTCCGTGTCGTATAGTTCGATCACGGCTCCGGTCACTCCAGCCAGGGTCTCACGGAATATAGGACTCAGGAACATATTGGCATGACCTGCGTGTATCTTGCTGACATCCATGCCCATCTGCTCCAACACCTCGATTCCGTATTTGAACGAGAAGACGATTCCTTCCTGTGCTGCACGAAGAAGATGAGCCTTGGAATGGACATTGAAGTTAACTCCATGGATGGAACTGCCCACTTCCCTGTTCTCCAGCATACGCTCTGCTCCGTTTCCGAACGGCAGAATGCTGACTCCAGCACTTCCTATCGGTGCAGTCGCAGCGAGGTCGTTCATCTGAGCATATGAGATGCCTTCCGGTGCGACATTGCGTTTCATCCATGAATTCAGGATTCCTGTTCCGTTTATGCACAGAAGCACTCCCAGACGAGGGTCATCTGCCGTATGGTTGACATGTGCGAAGGTATTAACACGAGACTTAGGGTCGTAATTCACCTCTCCGAGAACACCGTACACGACTCCTGACGTACCAGCCGTAGAGGCGATTTCACCAGGATTGAACACATTGAGTGACAATGCATTATTAGGCTGGTCACCGGCACGGTAGGTCACAGGGATTCCCTCGGCAAGTCCAAGTTCTGCGGCTGCCGCTGCCGTGACACGTCCCTGCTCCGAGAAGGTCGGACATACATCAGCCAGCAGAGAACGGTCTATCCCATAATGATCCAGCAGAATCTGAGCCGGAGAGTTCTCTACGAAATCCCAAAGCATACCCTCAGAAAGCCCTGAAACCGTGGTGCGGATCTCTCCGGTCAGTTTCATCGCTATATAGTCTCCCGGAAGCATTATCTTATATATCTTCGCATACAGTTCAGGCTCGTTTTCCTTCACCCAAGCGAGTTTTGAAGCGGTGAAGTTGCCAGGCGAATTCAGAAGATGAGACAGACAGAGTTCGTGTCCGATGGCGTCGAATGCCTTCTGGCCATATGGAACGGCACGCGAGTCACACCATATTATTGATGGACGGAGAACAGTGCCATCCTTGTCCACGCACACCAGACCGTGCATCTGATATGAGATTCCTATCGCCTTGATATCTTTCGGACAAACCTCCGACTCAGACAATATGTCTTTTGTAGCAAGTTTGAGATTTTCCCACCATGAAGACGGTTCCTGTTCAGCCCAGCCTGGTTTCACAGCAATGATTGCAGCCTCAGACTTCGGATGAAACGAAGTAGCGACACATCTGCCGGTCTGGGCATCCACGAGACTCGCCTTCACTGACGAGCTTCCTATGTCATAGCCTAAGAGATACATATATGATTACTTTAGTGTCATTAAACTTCTGCAAAAATAGCGGTTATGCGGCATGTTCGGAAACTTTGTTCCAAATTTACGTTAAGTATAATATTATATTACTACAACTCAAGCAATTACAAGCCACACAAATGCATTGAAATTACTATATCCTCAAAGCCATGAGGCAAGGAAATGCAGTTTCGGAGCAAGTTCCTTCCGTCCGAATGCAGACCTGTTCAGGGTATAAAGCCTTGCCGGCTTATGGCTGACATTCCTCTCCATCTCATCCGTCTCCTGAAGAAGACCTATAGAGAATATCTTCTTCCGGAAGTTCCTGTTGTCGATCTCGATCCCGAACACAGCCTCAAAAAGGTTCTGCAACTGTCTGACCGTAAACTTTTTAGGCAGCATACGGAATGCGATGTCAGACCACAGGATATCCTTCTGCAGAACGGTCAGAGCATCAGATAATATATCCATATGGTCCATGATCAGATGATGGACATCATCCACGTTTTTCCAGACAGCACCCGATCTGGCGGTGAAGTTCTCCAGGCCCCTGTCCAGTTTCACGAGGGCATAATATCCGACCGTAACCACTCTGTCTGTGCTGATCCCATGGTACTGACATATCCACTTCAACTCATCCTCATCCACCCTGTGCGGATCAGAGAATATGGTGGTCTGCTTAAGATAGAGCCCCTTAAGACCGGTGGCTCCTTCAAGCACTCTGGCAGCAGCCTCAGGCAAGGTCTCGTTTTCGCGAATCATAGCCCCAGGCAATTTCAGTTCCCGATCATGATAAAGGGGATCAACAGTCCTTCTTCGCACCAGAAGCACCTTGAGACTGGCTCCGTCAAATCCGAAGATTACGCAGTCAACAGAAATCGCCGAGTTGGTCTGAACATTCTTCATATCAGTCCTTGCATATATCATCAAGCGTATATTCCTTTCCGGCACGGGTTTCCAGATCATGTTCGCGGTCATTGCACCTGACTTTAAGACAGCCACCCGCTCTAGAGTAAATCTTCAGACCGGTCACTATGCAATCCTTCCATTCAATATCCACTACATATCCTCCGCGTGCGACCAGTCCCGTAACCTTGCCGTCAGCCCATCTGTCAGGAAGAGCGGGGAGCACATGAAGCGTTCCGTCATGACTCTGAAGAAGCATCTCCGCTATTCCGGCCGTGCATCCGAAATTACCATCTATCTGGAATGGAGGGTGGGCGTCGAAAAGGTTGGGATATGTTCCTCCCCTGCCATATACATCGGTACTGAGGGTCGGAGTCAACTGGTCAGTGATAAGTTTATAAGCCCTGTTCCCGTCAAGAAGCCTTGCCCAGAGACAGACCTTCCATCCCATCGACCAGCCAGTTGCAGGATCACCCCTGAAATTCAAGGACTTACGAGCCGCCTCAAAGAGTTCAGGAGTGCGGTCACGGGAAATCTGACAGCCAGGGAAAAGTCCGTACAGATGAGATACATGACGATGATGGTCATCCGGCCTGTCCCAGTCGTGCATCCATTCCTGAAGCTGGCCGTGCCGTCCTATCTGCATAGGCGGCAGTTTGACAAGTGCCGCAGACAGGCTGTCAGCAAATGCCTTGTCGTCAATTCCAAGAATGCCGGACGCAGAGATTACATTGCCGAAAAGTTCAGAAATCATCTGCACATCCATGGTCGGCCCTGCACAGACCCTGACGGCACCGCCGTCATTCATGAATTCATTTTCCGGAGACATTGAAGGCACAGTGACAAGCCAGCCGTGCTCAGGTTCGGGCACCATATAGTCCAGCAGGAAGAGGGCTGCACCTTTCATCAACGGATAGGCTTCAGCAAGAAATCCCTTATCACCGGTGTACAGATAATGTTCCCACAGATGTCTGCACAACCATGCGCCGCCTGTCGGCCACATTCCATAAGAAGCAGCATCGACAGGATAGGTTATTCTCCATATATCAGTGTTATGATGCAAGACCCAGCCACGGCAGCCGTACATTTCCGAGGCAGTACGAGCACCGGACTGTGCGACCTCCCGGATCATGGTCAGGAAAGGTTCGTGCAGTTCGGAAAGGTTCGTAACCTCTGCCGGCCAGTAGTTCATCTGGGCATTGATGTTGGTCGTGTACTTGCTGTCCCACGGAGGATACATGCTGTCGTTCCATATGCCCTGGAGATTGGCCGGCTGTCCTCCCGGCTGGGAACTGCTGATCAGGAGGTATCGTCCGAACTGAAAGTAGAGTTCCACAAACTGCGGATCGTTGCCTGTAGCAAAATCCCTGAGCCTTTCGTCCGTCGGTGCAGATGCAGCCTCAGTCACACCCAGATCGAGAGTGACCCGGTCGAACAGTTCCTTATAGGTCTCCACATGGGCACTCCTCAAACAGGCATATTCCTTTGAAACGACCGAAGACATATATTCCGAAGATCTGGAATCGGGGTCGGCCGAAACATCAGTCCAGTCCACAAAAGAAGTCGCTGCGGTTATGTATATATATGCCTCGTCCGCACCTGAGACATGCAGCGAGGAGCCCTCGCACGTAAAGCCTCCTCCCTCGGTCACGACACGCACCCTTGAAGTGAAGCGGACTTTTCCCTCGACTCCTTCCATGTCACCGGAGACACCGCGAAGAATGATTTCGCCGTCTTCCACGGTGACTTCCGATCTCTGAGGAGAGGTCATGGAAACGGTAAAATCCAGATTTTTCTTCCCGGAAGCGGAAAGATGCATGATTATGGCGTCATCTGCCAATGACGCAAAAGTTTCGCGGACATAGCGGACATTTCCGACAGAATATGAGGTCGTCGAGACCGCCTGTGAAATATCGAGTTCCCGATTATATTCACTGAAAGCCTCATGCCCCGGAAAATCGATGTAAAGGTCTCCCAAAGGCTGGTAAGCCATTCCGTGGGAGGATTTGTGATACACTTCCCGGTCTGCCAGATCCTGAGCCTTGCGATATTGCCCGCTGAAGACAAGGGTTCTGATGCTGTCTATCGCGCCCGACACATCTCTATGTTCACCGGTCCACGGACCTCCTGACCATATAGTTTCCTCATTGAGTTGCAGGTGTTCACGAGACGGGGAGCCGAAGATCATCGCCCCCATCCTGCCGTTACCGACAGGATGAGCCTCCACCCATTCGGATGCAGGCTCATCATACCATAGTTTAAGTTCTCTCCCGGACAGGTCTGAGCAGGCAGCAAGCACAAATGCCGATACCGTGAGAAAAAATCTGAACATATTACATTGCAAATACATTGAAACCGCCGTCCACGACAGCCACTGTGCCGGTGACGAACTTTGAGGCGTCGGACATCAGATAGTGGATGGTTCCGCAGAGTTCCTCAGGATCGCCCA
>CAZMNZ010000139.1:0-5599 GCA_964567765.1 uncultured Muribaculaceae bacterium | reverse complement strand
AGATCGTTGAAAAGTACGGCTATATGTCAGGAGGAATCAAGTCATATAGAAACACACTATACTGCAAATCTCCTAACTCCCAGAACTTACGTCTCAACATGAACTATCCTGATAATCTCCTTGAGATTGAGGAAGACAGAATGATTGAGGATAATGTGTTCAAGAAGGTCGCAGATGTCGCGGTATGGAGACTCCAGACACTGCACCAATGCCTCCTCACTAAGCACCACGAGACATTCTGGATTGAAGTTGACAGTAGGATCAACGAGGACGGTAGAGAGCAGTTCATGCTTAACAAGATTGAACACACAAGAAACCCGATCGTTTCGCAGTTCGATATTCTTCTTGAGCAGAGCATGATTACTGTTGACCTTCTCCTCGGTAGACCAAAAGTAGATCTTGCTACAGGATTGCCAAAGAAAGGCGGCGACGCGGTAAGTTTCAAGATAAAGAAAAGTGCTGCAGGACTAATCTTCCCTGAGAGTGTGACATATAAGTTCTAAGACTTCTATACAACCCCTGCCGGGGAGCCTCAGTGCCTGAGTGCGCAGCGCCAGGATGTAGGTAGTAATGGTATATGGTCAAAGGCAGGATTCGATGATACAACTGTACTTCAGCAACAGTGGCAACGACGATCCGTCGAGCAGCAAATTCGGTTAATTATGGTTAATTTCCAGAAGATTGGCTCAAAACTCATGTAGTCACGATAAAAATATCTATCTTCGTATTTTTCGGGAAAATTTGACTGCATTTACAGAGAGGGCTATGAGCAATATAGTTTATTTTGATCTGGAAGTCAGCAATAATGGCAATATTCTGGACATTGGAGCTGTGAACCAGAATGGCGACACATTTCACTCAACTGCACTGGGAGAATTCCTTGAGTTCATATCTTCTGCTGAATATCTTTGCGGCCACAATATAGTTTCACATGACATCAATTATTTGAAGCCTTATCTCAAGAAGTCATATAAGCTTATAGACACACTGTACCTATCGCCTATCCTTTTCCCGGGAAAGCCATACCATAACTTGATAAAGGACGACAAGATCATCTCAGACCAGCTCAATAATCCATTGAGCGATTCACAAAAAGCGAAGCAACTCTTTGAAGACGAGGCAGAACGATTTAAAGCCCTTCCAGATAATGTCAAAAGAGCATATTTCGCACTTTTAGCCGAGAACGAACATTTCAAGGGCTTCTTCGATTACATGCAATACACCTCCAATCGATTCTCATTCATTTTCAGTTCAAAGGCCGACAACATATCTGATGTGCTGAAAGGAATGATATGCAGCCATGCAAATATTGGCATGATAATCAATGAGTATCCGACTGAACTCGCATATGCAACGGCAATAATAAGGACTGGTGACAGATATTCCATCACCCCTGCATGGGTTCAGCATCAATTCCCATCAGTCGCCAATGTAATCTACCTGCTCAGAGGAATCAGCTGCGGAGAGTGCTCATATTGTCGTGAACACCTGAATGCCAGGAAAATGCTGAAACGTTGGTTCGGATATGACGGATTCAGGACATTCGACGGAGAATCTCTTCAGGAAAATGCTGTCAATGCTGCAATATCCGGGAAATCCCTGCTTGCCATATTCCCTACCGGAGGCGGAAAGTCATTGACATTCCAATTGCCTGCACTCATAGCTGGTGAAGCGACAAAAGCCCTTACCGTAGTCATTTCACCATTGCAGTCCTTGATGAAGGATCAGGTTGAAAATCTTGAGAAAAGAAGTATAGCAGAGGCAGTTTATATAAACGGGCTGCTCTCGCCTATCGAAAGACAAATTGCTTTTGAGCGGATCATTTCAGGAGAAGTCTCACTTCTATACATAGCCCCAGAGCAATTGAGATCCAAGACATTGGAAAAGTCACTACTGTCGCGGACAATCAACAGGTTCGTGATCGACGAAGCACATTGCTTTTCTGCATGGGGACAGGACTTCAGAATTGAATACCAACACATTGGAGAATTCCTAAAAGAAATTCAGCAGAAAAAGGGACTGGAGAATCCAATACCTGTATCCTGTTTCACAGCTACGGCCCGTCCAAAGGTAATCAGCGACATCATAAACTACTTCGACAGGATGAATGGCATCGCATTGGAAAAATTCACGACGGCTGCCACCAGAACAAACCTCCAATACACCGTACTTCACCGGGAGAATAAGAACGAAAAGTATGCGACACTACGTTCCCTGCTTCAGTCTAAGGACTGTCCTTCAATCATATACGTCGCTAGAACAAAATCAGCAGAACAAATTGCAGAGCAATTGAGAAACGACGGTCTCGACGCCAAGGCATTCCACGGGCAGATGAGCCCTATGACCAAGGTCAAGAATCAGGAAGATTTCATAAACAATAAGGTCAGGATTATCGTCGCCACGTCTGCCTTTGGAATGGGAGTTGACAAAAGTGACGTAGGCCTTGTTGTTCATTACGACATTTCTGACTCTTTGGAGAATTACCTTCAGGAAGCCGGAAGAGCGGGTCGTGATGTTCTCTCCAAAGCTGACTGCTATGTACTTTACAACGACAATGACCTCAACAAGCATTTTATCTTGTTGAATCAGACCAAGCTTACGCTCAGCGAAATCAACCAGATATGGAAGGCCATTAAAGCTCTGACAAAAAACAGAAATACCATTTATATTTCCCCTCTTGAGGTTGCAAGAAAGGCCGGATGGGAAGATGTCATAGACATTGAGACCAAGGTAAAAAGCGCAGTCAGCGCCTTGGAAACAGCCGGATATGTCAGACGTGGCATGAACAGTCCACGCATTTATGCGACAAGCATTATACCCAAAAGTTTCGAAGATGCAGCACAAATCATAGATGCATTCGGAGAAATGACTGAAGCTGAAAAGATAAATTGCAGAAGAATAATCAAATCCCTCATTTCCGAAAAAAGAAGAGCATCTGCCGGAACTCATGAAGCGGAATCAAGAGTGGACTACCTGTCAGATATGCTTGGTATAGAGACACGGGATGTAATTCATGCCATAGAGTCCATGCGCAATGCCGGTATTCTGACCAGAGACAACGACATGACTGCATATATTCGCAAGAAATTAGTCAGCGAACTAGAATATTATGCGAAATTAGAGCAACTTCTGCTCTCATATATCGAAGAAAACGGGCCGTACATTGATCTTAAGATATTCAACGAACATGCAATAGAAAACGGAATAAAGAAGTCAAGAATCAAAGACATCAATACCCTCATATTCTTTTGGCAGATACAGGACTACACACAGAAGGCCGTGCGACAGAATGACAATGACAAGGTGACTCTTACCATGTGCGACACAGCCTCCAGGCTACAGGAACGTCTTGCCACAAGGACGGAAGTTTGCAGCTTCATCATCTCTGAAATGGAAAACATGGAGAATCTGAGTCCGATGCAGGAATATACCACTGTCAACTTCTCAATGTCGGTTCTTTTGGAAAAATACAACACTATCGGTAGCCTTTATAACCATAAAATCAGAACAGAAGACATTCAAGAAGCCCTTCTTTTCCTTTCCAAAACAGGCATAATAAGCATCGAAGGAGGCTTTATGGTCATATATAACAAGCTGGAACTTGAACGAATTGCCGACAGTAACCTCAAGTATAAAAAAGAAGATTACAAAGATCTTGATGCCTTTTATAAACAACGTATCCAGCAGATTCATATCGTAGGAGAGTTTGCCAACATGGTCCTCAAAGACTATGACAAGGCCATGACATTCGTCAAGGACTACTTCTTCATGGATTTCAAGACATTCATAAAGAAGTATTTCGACGCAGAGCGACAGAAGGAAATCACCCAGAATGTCAGCCCCCAAAAATATAATGAAATCTTTGGTTCACTGACAGCAACTCAACATAAGATAATC
This sequence comes from uncultured Muribaculaceae bacterium, assembly GCA_964567765.1. Taxonomy (GTDB): domain Bacteria; phylum Bacteroidota; class Bacteroidia; order Bacteroidales; family UBA932; genus Cryptobacteroides. The sequence goes on along the minus strand of CAZMNZ010000139.1, from coordinate 1,702 downwards.
TCAGATAAAGAATCGAGGTTCATTGTCGTTCCGGCCGGCCCCGGAAGCGGAAAGACATTTGTATTAGTAAGAAAACTGGCCTCCTTGATTCTCATGGAAGATATAAAGTCTGAGAAGCTTCTCATGCTGACATTTTCAAGGGCCGCCGCTTCTGAGTTCAAAAACAGACTGACCGAACTGATAGGCAATGCCGCCAGATACGTAGAAATCAAGACCTTCCATTCATATTGCTTCGACATCCTCGGCCAAAGAGGCACGCTGGAAAAGTCTGAAGACATCGTTAAATCCGCCACAAGACATATCATTGAAAACAAAGTCGAGATCAGCCGCATCACCAAATCCATTCTGGTCATCGACGAGGCCCAGGATATGAGTGCGGACGAATTTGCACTTGTTGAGGCACTGATAATTAAAAATGAAGATATCCGGGTCATTGCCGTAGGCGACGATGACCAGAATATCTATGCATTCCGGGGCTCAGACTCCATCCATCTGAAGCAGTTGCTTACAAGATACGGAGCTACCAAATATGATATGCTCGAGAACTTCAGAAGCCACAAAAGCATCATCAGGTGCGCCAACAACTTCGTAAGATGCATACCGAACAGGCTCAAGGGCTCTCCTATCGTTGCGACACACAAAGAGGAAGGATATGTCAGTTTCACACTCCACAGATGCGAAAATTACGAGGAGGCGATTGTAAAAGACATTCTGTCTCGAAAAGCAAAGGGAACAACGGGCGTCCTTACGTCAAGAAACGAAGATGCATTGATCATTGCGGCTCTTCTTAACAGAAACGGGGTCAAAGCGCGTCTTATCCAGTCAAACGAAGGATTCTCCCTTAGTGACCTAGCCGAGCTGCACATATTCATAAGATTAATCCGAAAGCAGACCACAAGCACCATATCTGACTCCGTCTGGGAGAATACCAAGCGACAGATTTGTGCAAGGTTCAGAAACAGCACTGACCTTAACACTGCTCTAAGGTGCATCAACGCATTCGAAGCGGAATTCAGCACAAAATATGTCTCAGATCTGGAAAACTTCATCATGGAATCTGATATTGCAGACTTCGATGAGAGCAGACATGACGAAATTGACGTTTCGACCATACACAAGGCCAAGGGACATGAATATGACAATGTTTTTATATCACTCAAAGGAATGCAACATATATCCGATGCTGAAAAAAGAACCATTTACGTGGGACTGACAAGAGCACGGAACATATTGTCCGTACATTCGGACATTGACCTGTCACGCTACATGAACCTCACCTCGGCCGATTTTATGGTCGATATCAATACATACGCCGAACCGGAGGAAATCCTGATGCAACTTTCGCATAAAGATGTTGTGTTGGAAATGTTCAAGGGAAAGTCCAAGTTCACTGAATCACTCCACGCAGGACAGGAAATGAGCATAAACGACGTTTATGCTGAAGTACTCATTCTCAGCAAATCCATAAAGACAGTCAAATTCTCAGAGGCTTTCCGTCACAAGATTGCCCGGCTTGCTGAAAAAGGATACGTCCCACACAATGCGGTCATAAGACATGTCATCTACTGGAGATACGAAGAAATCAAGGACGGCAATACTAAAACAATTGAGGTCCCGATCGTATTGCCGGAAATAATCTTCAGGAAATCTACCCCAGCAACTTTCCAAGCAGACTGACAAACTGCATGACAGTATCCTTGTC
>CAZMNZ010000138.1:0-5766 GCA_964567765.1 uncultured Muribaculaceae bacterium | reverse complement strand
GACGTGACCGTATGACTCAGGCCATCCTTCCGCTCCGAGGTAAGATCCTCAATGTGGAGAAGGCTATGGAGCACAGGGTGTTCGAGAGCGAGGAAATCCGCAATATCTACACTGCTCTCGGAGTGACTGTCGGAACTGAGGAGGACAGCAAGGCACTGAACCTGAGCAAGCTCCGCTACCACAAGGTCATCATCATGACCGATGCCGACGTCGACGGCAGCCATATCGCGACGCTGATCCTGACATTCTTCTTCCGCTATATGATCGACCTGATCAAGAACGGATACGTATATCTCGCGACTCCGCCGCTCTACCTTGTGAAGAAGGGAAAGGAGGAGATCTACTGCTGGACAGAGCAGCAGCGTAAGGAGGCGACTCTCCAGCTCGGAAAGGGCTCAGACAAAGGCGTTTTCGTGCAGCGATATAAAGGTCTTGGAGAGATGAGTGCAGAACAACTCCAGTCTACTACCATGGATCCTGCAAAGCGTCTGCTCCGTCAGATCACGATCGAGAATGCAGCCGAGGCAGAGCGCACCTTCTCGATGCTTATGGGTGACGATGTGCCGCCACGCCGTGAGTTCATCGAGCAGAATGCTCATTACGCGAACATTGACGCATAATCATAATGGAGAAGATATACTTTCCCAGACGTTTCAGGGTATATGCCCCTCTGATCTTACTGTTTGTCGTACTGGTCTTCCTGATGCCTCGTGCATCGAAATTCCATTACGACTACAGGAAAGGATCGCCCTGGATGTATGAAACCCTCATCGCCCAGTTCGATTTTCCTGTCCTGAAGACTGACGGACAGCTTCTTCAGGAAAGGGAGAAGGCCGGCTCCACGGTGATTCCGTATTTCAGGACAGACCAGTCTGCCAGAGACAGGTCCATTGCTGCGATCTCTTCTGTGGACTCTCCTTCCTGTCCTGGGCTTGGAGGACTTCTTTCGTCTTCCCTTTCGGATGTCTATGGAAAAGGTATATTGGCTCCATCCGCTTCTCTCGGAGACAATCCGGCAAGCCGTGTTTCGTCGGGAGTCATATATGTCCAGAAGGACAGAAGAGCAGCGAAAGTTCCTGTAACTGAGGTATATACCTTGGAAACTGCGCTGCATAGGCTCGCAAAGGATGTTTCTGTGGCATATCCATCCTGCAACGTTGATTCTATTTTCACAGCACTTGGAGTGTCGTCTCTCCTGCTTCCGGACCTGGTCTATGACCAGCAGACCACTGATCTGGTCCATGATGAAAGCATGGACTTCATATCCACGACGATGGGAGTCGTCAAGACCGGTCAGGTGCTTGTGTCCAACGGAGAGATCGTCACTGCCGAGATCGAGCAGCTTCTGGATTCATATAAGGCGGAATACGACGCAAGTGTAGGCTACAACGGACCTGAAATCCTGCTCTGGCTTGGAAACATCCTCATTGCATTCTTCATGGTGCTGGTGCTTTTCCTTGCCATATATTACTGTAACTATGCGATCTTCGAGCAGTACAACAAGTATCTCTACCTGCTGATGATCTTCATATTGGCGTCTGTGACCTCGTCACTTGTGGCAAGGACTGATCCTTCCCTGTTCTATCTGATGCCGTTCACGCTGATATCACTCTATATGCTTGCTTTCTTCAGCAAGAGGGTGGTGTTCTCGGTCTATTTCATTTCACTGCTTCCGATGCTGGTCTTCGCTCCGAACGGAATGGAACTGTTCGTGATGTATCTTGTCGCAGGAGCGGTCGGAATGCTGGTGTTCGGATTCTTCAACAGGGGCTGGCTCCAGTTTGTGACCGCGCTGATAGTCTTTGCTGTGATGACTCTTGTGTGGGGCGCATTCCGATTGATCGAAGGACCTGGCGGACTGTCTGACTACCACACTGTCATCGATATGCTGCTCGGCTCTCTCATGTCTGTCGCGGGATATCCTCTGATCTTCCTCTTCGAGAAGATCTTCAAGCTGGTATCGACCACCAAACTCGTCGAACTCAGCGACACAAGCAACAAACTTCTCAGAGAACTTGCCGGCAAGGCTCCGGGTACTTTCCAGCATTCGCTCCAGGTGATGAACCTTGCTGATGCGGCAGCCCGCTCGATAGGAGCAAACGTGCCTCTGATCCGCGCTGGAGCCCTGTATCACGACATAGGAAAGATTGCCAATCCTCAGTGCTTCACGGAGAATGAGAATCCGGGAGTCCGCTATCATGAAGGACTCACTCCGAAGGAAAGCGCGCAGGAAATCATAAGACATGTCTCGGACGGCATGGCCATGGCTGAAAAGCATGGACTTCCGCATGAACTGCAGGACTTCATAATCACGCATCACGGCACTTCCAACACCGGATATTTCTACACCAAGTATCTCAATGACGGAGGTGATCCTGAGGATGTTGCAGACTTCTTCTACAATGGCGTCAAGCCGGCTACCAAGGAGCAGGTGATCCTGATGATATGCGATGCTGTCGAAGCGGCATCCAGGAGTCTGAAGGACTATTCGGCAGAAAACATTTCAAAACTTGTTGACAGAATAATCGATGGAAAATCCGCTTCCGGACAATTTACGGAGGCCGATATCTCCCTACGTGAAATCAATAATGTCAAGGAAGTGCTGAAGTCTTATCTTCAGCAGATGTACCACTCAAGAGTGGCTTATCCAAAGCGCAGGAGGTGATATTTTGAAGTCTCGCATATTTTGATTATTTTTGCGGGCTTTTTCGCGCACGCGTATGCGTCCGGACATAAATCGAAATAAGATTAAAGAATTACAGATATGAAAATTGAACAGAACAGAATCGACGATCTCAATCTCGAACTGACCCTCTCAGTATCAAATGAGGATTATGCAGAAGCAAGAAAGAAGATACTCAACGATTTCAGAAAGAAGGCTGAGATCAAGGGTTTCCGCAAGGGAATGGTACCTATGTCTCTCGTAGAGAAGATGTATGGTTCTCAGGCACTCGCAGATTCAGTGAATGATGTGATCGCTGAGGGAATCAACAACTTCATCCATGAGAACAACCTCAAGGTTCTCGGTGAGCCGCTTCCAAGCGAGGACAATCCTCAGAACGAGTGGGTGAACGGAAATGATTTCACATTCAAGTTCGACCTTGCTCAGAATCCTGAGGTCTCATTCGAACTCTCTAAGGAGGATGAGATCGTATATTACACGATCACTGCAACAGAGGCGGCGAAGAAGGAAATGAAGGAGAACATCCTGAAGCAGTACGGCTCACTTGAGGAGGGCAGGAATGCTAAGGCTGACGACTTCATCATCGTTGACTTCGAACAGGGTGAGAACAAGGTGGAAGGTACATATGTGGCGCTCCGCAGCGTTTCTGAGGCGGTGAAGGCTGAGTTTGTAGGTGTCAAGGCCGGTGACGTGAAGGATATCAACGTTGTCGAGGCTTTCGAGAACGAGACTGACCGTGCTTCCATGCTCAAGGTCGGAAAGGAGGAACTTGCTTCACTTGAACCGGTATGGAAGATGACCGTGAAGAACGTCAAGACCTTCGTCAATGCACCTCTCACTCAGGAGACTTTCGACAAGGTGTTCGGAGAGGGTGTGGTGAAGTCAGAGGAGGAGTTCGATGCAAAGGTCGAGGAAAGGCTCCGTGCAGAGTACTCTCAGGAGGCTGATTACCGTTTCAACAAGGAAGCAAAGGATTATCTCGTGAACAAGGCCGACGTGACTGTAGCCGAGAAGTTCCTCAAGAGATGGATATACACCATCAATGAGGGCAAGTTCACGATGGAGGACATCGAGAAGGACTGGGATCTGTTCATCGTTGACTACAAGTGGCAGATGATCCGCAGTTATCTCATGGAGAAGTATGGCGTGAAGATCGAGGAGGCTGACCTTTTTGCAAGCGCCAAGGGATTCGCTGCATACCAGTTCGCTATGTTCGGAATGAACAACGTTCCGGAGGAGCAGCTCGAAGCATTTGCAAAGAACATCCTCGCTCAGGAGGAGCAGGGACGCAGGATTCTCGATCTGGTAGAGAATGTGAAGACCATCGCTGCTGTGCGTGAGGTCGTTACTCTCAAGAAGAAGAAGATCTCAGTCGAGAAGTTCCGCGAGTTGAAATAATTTGACTTAGAGGCCGGCTCGCAGGAGTCGGCTTTTTTTATTATGAAAGAATTCAATAAATACGCCCGTCTTGAGCATGGAATCAGCTCGATGACGATGCACAGGTATGAATCTGTGCTTGACGGATATATCAATCCTACTATTCTTGAGGAGAGAAAGCTCAATGTGGCTTCAATGGACGTGTTCAGCCGTCTGATGATGGACAGGATCATCTTCCTTGGTGTTCCGATCGACGATGACGTGGCCAACATCGTGACAGCACAGCTCCTTTTCCTTGCATCCAATGATAATCAGGGAGATATCTCCTTGTATATCAACACTCCTGGCGGTCAGGTGTCGTCAGGTCTGAGCATCTATGACACAATGCAGATCATTCAGCCGGATGTCGCTACGATCTGCACCGGAATGGCTGCATCCATGGGCTCTGTTCTTCTTTGCGCCGGTGCTCCGGGCAAGAGAACTGCCCTACAGCATTCGCGTGTGATGATTCATCAACCGCTTGGCGGTGCACGCGGTCAGGCATCCGATATCCTTATTGCCGCACAGGAGATCGAGAAGACCAAGAGGGAACTCTATACCATCATCTCTGAACACTCAGGACAGCCTCTTGAAAAGATCTATGCAGACGGAGACCGTGATTTCTGGATGACCTCGCAGGAGGCTAAGGAATATGGTATGATCGACGAGATCCTCACAAAGAAGAAGTAGTATGTCAAAGAAGAACAATAACGGCAGGTACTGCATGTTCTGCGGAAGGAGTGAGGCTGAGGTGTCGCTCCTGCTTCAAGGCATGGATGCATGCATATGTGCAGACTGCGTGAGGCTTGCAGAGGACTATCTGGCCGATTTCGAGAGGGAGTCAGCATCTGCTGCAAAGCCCGGAAAGATCGAGAGTTCACACAAGCCGAAGGATATCCATGCATATCTGGACCAGTATGTGATCGGTCAGGACAGGGCGAAGAAACTTCTGTCGGTTGCCGTATATAACCACTACAAGAGGCTCAACAACAATCTTGAGGATGGGGGAGACCTCGAACTTGAAAAGTCGAATGTGCTTATGGTGGGACCGACTGGTACGGGTAAGACCTTGCTGGCCAAGACCATAGCAAAACTTCTGAACGTTCCTTTCACTATTGTGGATGCGACAGTTCTGACTGAGGCCGGTTATGTCGGAGAGGATGTCGAGAGCATTCTGACAAGACTCCTTCAGGAGGCGGACTTTGATGTGGCGAAGGCAGAGAGGGGAATCGTGTTCATCGATGAGATAGACAAGATCGCACGCAAGAGCGACAACCCGTCCATCACCCGTGACGTGTCGGGAGAGGGTGTGCAGCAGGCCATGCTGAAACTCCTTGAAGGAAGCGTCGTGAACGTTCCACCTAAGGGCGGCCGCAAGCATCCGGAGCAGGAGTTCCTTCACGTGAACACTCAGAACATCCTGTTCATCTGCGGTGGTGCTTTCGAGGGAATCGAAAGGAGAATAGCTCAGAGGATGAATACACAGGTTATAGGTTTCGGTGCTGAGAACAAGCAGAGAATTGACAAGGAAAATCTTCTTCAATATGTTGAGGCTCAGGACCTTCGTGCCTATGGTCTCATTCCTGAGATCATAGGACGTCTCCCGGTAATAACATATCTGGATCAACTGGACCGTGACTCTCTCAAGAGAATTCTGACAGAGCCTA
>CAZMNZ010000137.1:0-5978 GCA_964567765.1 uncultured Muribaculaceae bacterium | reverse complement strand
GATGCTGAGATCATGCGTTTCTGCCAGGCTTTCATGCTTGAACTCTGGAAAGTTATCGGTCCTGATCAGGATGTTCCGGCCGGCGATATCGGAGTGGGCGGCCGCGAGATCGGATTCATGTATGGAATGTACAAGAAACTAGCCCAGCAGTATAATACAGGTGTCCTCACAGGAAAGGGAATGACCTGGGGAGGATCTATCCTCCGTCCTGAGGCAACCGGTTTCGGTGCCGTTTATTTCGTACAGCATATGCTCAAGATGGCAGGCAAGGACATAGCAGGCAAGACCATCGCCCTCTCAGGCTTCGGTAACGTCGCGTGGGGTGCAGCTACAAAGGCTACGGAACTCGGCGCAAAGGTCATTGCAATCTCAGGACCGGACGGTGCAATCTATGATCCGGAAGGAATGAACGCGGAGAAGATCGCATACATGCTTGAACTTCGTGCATCAAACAACGACGTGGTCGCTCCTTTCGCTGACAAGTTCCCTTCAGCAACTTTCTATCCTGGAAAGAAGGCATGGAGCATCAAGTGCGACATAGCTATGCCTTGCGCATTCCAGAACGAGATGACGGGTGCTGACGCTGAGGAACTCCTCGCAAACGGAACATGGCTTGCTGCCGAGGTCTCTAACATGGGATGTACTCCTGAGGCCATCGCTGCATTCCAGAAGGCAGGTATCATGTTCGCTCCTGGCAAGGCGGTCAATGCAGGTGGTGTTGCTACATCAGGTCTTGAAATGACTCAGAATGCGATACACATCAGTTGGGGCCCTGCTGAGGTTGACGAGAAACTTCACAGCATCATGTCGAACATCCACGAGGCTTGTGTGAAGTACGGTACTCAGCCTGACGGATATATCAATTACGTCAAGGGTGCCAACATCGCCGGCTTCATGAAGGTCGCTCAGGCAATGCTCGAGCAGGGAATCGTCTAAGTCCTGTCATCCCGAGCCTGATATGCACTCTCCCGAGCCTGTCGAGGGATCTTTTAACAAATATTTAATTGCTTTATTGTAAATAAAGGCTAACTTTGCGCCCGTTTTTCGGAACGAGCGCATTTTATTAACTAAAATAACAGGTTATGTTTAAGAATTTCCCTGGTTATCAGCTTGTTGAGGCTTACCATAATTGGAAAAGGGCTCATAAGACTGATGACAAGACGATTTCAAGACTGATCCGCCTTGCAATAGCGATTGTGGCGGCTCTTGTTGTCTGGTGTCTTCCTGTTGAAAACTGGATTGACGGTATGACCATCATCCAGAAGAGGACACTTGCAATCTTCCTTTTTGCCATTCTCATGTGGCTTTTCGAGGCGGTCCCTGCCTGGACAACTTCCGTAATGGTGGTCGTCCTTCTGCTGTTCACGACATCCAACAGCAGCCTTGTATTCTTCAAGGGTGACGCTGCAGCTATTGGTCAGGTGACAAGCTATAAGTCACTTCTCCACTGCTTTGCGGATCCTATAATCATGCTCTTCATCGGAGGTTTTGTCCTTGCCATTGCAGCATCCAAGAGCGGTCTGGATCTCTGGCTTGCGAGAGTGATGCTCAAACCTTTCGGAAAGAATCCGAAGTATGTGCTTCTTGGATTCCTCATCGTGACTGGTATTTTTTCGATGTTCCTCAGCAATACTGCGACAGCGGCGATGATGCTCACTTTCCTTGGACCTATCCTCAAGGCTCTCCCCGCTGACGGAAAGGGAAAGACAGCCCTTGCCCTCGCAATTCCTATCGCTGCCAATGTCGGTGGTCTCGGTACCCCTATCGGAACTCCTCCGAACGCCATTGCCCTCAAGTATCTCGAGGAGATAGGCATCTATGTGGGTTTCGGACAGTGGATGGCTTTCATGGCACCGTTTGCAATCATTCTTCTCATCATCGCGTGGTTCATGCTCCTGAAGATGTTCCCTTTCAAGGCTAAGTCAATCGAGCTGAACATTGAAGGCGAGCTCAAGAAGGACTGGAGGTCTGTTGTGGTGTATGTGACATTCGTTGTGACCGTGCTCCTCTGGGTTCTCGGACCTAAGGTGATCGGAGTCAACGCAAATGTTGTGGCTATGCTCCCAGTGGGTGTGTTCGCTATCTGCGGCATCCTCACCAAGCGTGACCTTGAGGAAATCAGCTGGTCTGTCCTCTGGATGGTTGCCGGTGGTTTCGCACTCGGTGTGGCTCTTCAGGAGACAGGACTTGCAACGACCCTCATCAACGCGATTCCATTCGGCTCATGGCCTGCAGTCATAATGGTTGTCGGTTCAGGACTTATATGCTACCTGATGGCGAACTTCATCTCCCACACCGCCACAGCATCCCTCCTTGTCCCTATCCTTGCTGCAGTCGGGGCCAGTGCACAGGTTGCTCAGAACCTCGTTCCGCTCGGAGGCGTATCAACCCTCCTCATCGGTGTGGCAATCGGTTCTTCGCTCGGTATGGTGCTTCCGATTTCGACTCCGCCGAATGCGATTGCAGCTGCAACCGGAATGATCGAGCAGAAAGATATGGTCAAGACCGGTCTCTTCATGGGTGTTGTCGGTCTGGTTCTCGGATATGGTATGCTGATTGTTCTCGGATCTACAGGTCTGATTTAATTCTAACCTCATCATAAGTTCAAGAGGGCAGTCCGAAAGGTTGTCCTCTTGTTTTTTATAAATAAAATCTCCAACTTTACACACCTAAACGCGAAAAGACGCATAATTATTAACAAAACCGATAAACCATGTCCTATTTTCATCTCTTAGGTCATCCGATGAACCTCAAACGCTGCCTCTCTTTTCTTGCAGTATGTGTCATCACTTTCGTTATCGCTCTGTTGCCCACATCTGTCTTTGGAGTCGATCCCGAGACTGGGGCTAATATCTTCACTCTGACCCAGCAGAGGGTCATTGCCATCTTTGTATTTACTGCCCTGATGTGGATTCTTGAAGTGATTCCGACATGGACGACCTCCGTGGTTGCCATAGTGGCGATACTTCTCACGACTTCCAACAAAGGTCTCGGCTTCATGATTGCCAAGGAGAATGTCGGGGCTTTGACCAACTATAAGGATATCATGGCATCCTTCGCCGATCCTGTCATCATGCTTTTCCTCGGTGGATTTGTGCTTGCTTTTGCCGCTACCAAGGTGGGTCTTGACGTACAGCTTGCCAGAGTGATGCTCAAGCCGTTCGGTACCAACCCTAAGACTGTGCTTCTCGGTGTTCTCCTCGTCATCGGAACATTCTCGATGTTCATGAGTAACACTGCGACCGCAGCGATGATGCTCACTTTCCTCACTCCTGTGCTTGCCACATTGCCTAAGGATGGCGGCGGAAGGATCTCGCTTGCTCTTGCAATTCCGATTGCGGCCAATCTCGGAGGTATGGGAACCCCTATCGGAACTCCTCCGAATGCGATTGCCCTCGGAGCCCTTCAGGAGGCAGGATATAACATTACTTTTGTTGGATGGATGCTCCGTATGGTTCCGTATGTGCTCATCATGCTGCTGTTCGCATGGTTCCTCCTTACCAAGATGTTCCCGTTCAAGGCAAAATCCATTGAACTCAAGATAGAGGGCGCTCCTGTGAAGGTCACTCCTTTCCAGAAGTATGTGGTATGGATTACATTTGCCCTGACCATCATACTGTGGGTGGGTGAGGGCCTTTTCAAGATCAATTCCAATATCGTGGCGATGATTCCGTTTGCTGTGTTCTCCGCTACAGGAATCCTTAAGGCGCGTGACCTTGAACATATCAACTGGGCTGTCCTCTGGATGGTTGCCGGAGGTTTTGCCCTCGGAACAGCGCTGAATCAGACCGGACTCGCTTCCACTCTGATCCAGATCATTCCGTTCTCAAGCTGGAATGCATTGGTAGTCATGCTGGTAGGTGGCTTCATCTGTTACTTCCTTTCCAACTTCATATCCAACTCCGCCGCTGCAAACCTTGTGGTTCCGATTCTTGTGGTTGTCGGAACGGCTATGAAAGATGTCCCTGCCTTCCAGTCTATGGGCGGTGTTCCTGCCATGATTGTCGGTATCGCGATTTCTGCTTCGTTGGCTATGTGTCTCCCTGTAAGTACACCTCCTAACGCACTTGCCCATTCGACAGGAATGATAACTACCAAGCAGATGGCAACAGTCGGCATAATTATCGGCGTGGTCGGCTTTGTACTCGGCTATGCAATGCTGATATTGATAGGATTCTAACCGTTTTTTGGATATTTATCATCATCCCCGCCTAGGCTGGGGAGCCTAATCAAAGTTTTAGATGAAAAAAAGTGTACTGACCCTAATCACTTTAATGCTGACCCTGTCTGCCTTTGCCGCAGGGAAAGCTGATGCACAGACTGCTCCCAAGGAGAGTCCTAAGAACCATTTCAAGCTTTATGGTTTCATCCGTAACTATTTTGTGTTTGATTCCCGCGAAAGCATATCCGGAACAGGCGACCTTTTCTATTATCTCCCGAAGGATGTGAATTATAATGCGGACGGAGATGACCTCAATGCGACTTCTTCCTTCCGTTTTCTTGCTCTTACCTCACGCCTTGGTGTGGATGTGAGCGGGTATAATATAGGTAATGTTCATTTCGGAGCCAAGATAGAGGGTGATTTCTATGCAGGACTCTCAAATTCGTCAAGCAGCAGTGCTACGACCTACTTCCCGAGCAACACGAAGGTGTCCGGCACAGCGCAGGCCCGTCTCCGTCAGGCATTCGCAACAATAACCTGGAAGGATCTTCCGATGACAGACACCCAGAGCGCTTCTGTCGGTCTTAAAGTCGGCCAGGCATGGCATCCGATGGCTGCTGATCATCCTCATCTCTTCAGCCTTGAGGCGGGTGCTCCTTTCGGTCCGTTTTCAAGGACTCCTCTTGTGCAGATGGATGCAGACCTCGGCCAGAACTGGACGATATCTGCCGCAGCGATATGGCAGATGCAGTATCAGTCCACCGGCCCTATCGGTGCTTCAGCCCTTTATATGAAATATGGTTGCACACCTGAAGTATATATGGCTGTTGCATATAAGACAAAGAGTTTCCTCGCAAGGCTGGGAGCTGATCTTGTCAGCATAAAGCCGCGCGTGCTTGGAGAACTCGACGGAACAAAGGTCAAGGTCTCTGACCGCAAGACCTCACTACTTTATTATGCTTATGCCCAATATTCATATAAGTCGTTTGCAGTAAAGGCCAAGACAACTTATGGTGAAGGGGGTGAACACATGAACCTTATGAGCGGTTACGCTAAGGTGGGGGAGAACGCTGACGGCAGCTGGAACTATGCTTCAATGCGCAATTCCTCTTCATGGCTTTCCATGAGTTATGGAAAGAAGTGGCAGGGGGTCCTCTTCTTGGGCTATGTCAGGAACCTCGGACTGGCGGATCCGGTCGCGTCAGGCTCTCTCCTTTCCTCTGATGTGTATTTCTGCGGCAACGGCTTCTCTAATCTCAACCGGATGTACCGGATCAATCCGCAGCTCATATATAATATAGGTAAGCTTAATGTCGGAGTTGAATATCAGTGGACATCCGTTCAGTATGGAGATTACTCAAAGGATGTTGACGGCAACAAATGTCTCAATGACCGTGCTCTGGCAGACCAGAATCTTCATTGGGTGGGTAACAATCGCGTGAATCTGATGGTTAAATATAATTTCTGATTTTTCAGAATCGCTTATAAATTTTAATCTCCTTGAAAATCAACTGCTTGAGTTTTCGAGGAGGTTTTTATGTGATTTTTTAGCAAAAAAGTCAACAAAAATTTGGAAGTTAGTTAAAAAGTCGTACCTTTGCACTCCCTTTGAAAAACGGGGGTGCTGAAAAGGCAAAAAGTTCTTAGAAAAACTGACGCAAAACAATAATTTCAAAAATTTTTGCAGAAAAATTTGGAAGTTAAAAAATAATGCGTACCTTTGCAGCCCCGTTCGAAAAACGGGTCCTCGAAAGAGGATTTGCAAGTTCATTGAAAAGACTGTTTTACTGTACAAGAAGCAAGTACCGAGAAAAAC